>JAASSV010000064.1 GCA_021767685.1 Caryophanales bacterium
AAAGTTTGCGAGTAGCTGCTAGATATGATGTAGCTATCACGTTGACAAACTTTGATCAAATTGAAGATTTAATGCAGTTAGATAATCCTTTGAATGTTCATATTAAGGTTGATACTGGAATGCGACGCTTAGGATTTAATACGATAGATGATATCAAGGAAGTATTAGACTTTTGTGATAATCATCAGTATATTAATATCGAAGGTATCTTCACACACTTTGCTACTGCAGATTGTGACGAGGAGTACTATAAAAAACAATTAGCAAGTTTTAAATCTATACTTGATCAATTAGACTATTCATTTAAGATGATCCATGTGTCAAATTCGAGTGCGAGCATTAAATATGAACATAATTTTACGTTTACAACTCACACTCGTTTGGGAATTAGTCTATATGGGTGTACCCTTGATGAACAAACCAAATTTTTAAAACCAACTATGGTATTAAAAACACGTATTAGCCATATTAGGTCGCTAAACAAAGGTGATAAAGTAGGTTATGGCGTAACGTATACCGCTAAAGAAGATGAAGAAATTGGAATACTACCAATTGGATATGCTGATGGGTTTATCCGAAAAAACCAGGGTGGATATGTTATGATTAATAATAAGAGATATCCAATTGTGGGTCGAGTATGTATGGATCAATGCTTTATCAAGATTGATGAAGAAGTCAATAAAGAAGATACTGTCTATCTTTTTGGTAAGGGAATTCACATTGATGAAGTAGCAAAGCGGTTAGATACAATCAACTATGAAGTTTTATGTAGTATTAGTAAGCGCGTTCCACGCGTATATATAAAAGAATGAAAGGAATGACTTTATGAAAATTAATGTCACATCTGAAATTGGCAGGTTAAAGACTGTCTTGTTACACAGGCCAAGCTTAGAACTTGAAAATTTAACACCAGATATTTTAGAACGGCTACTGTTTGATGATATCCCTTATTTGAAACAGGCGCAAAAAGAGCATGATGCATTTGCTGATGTTTTGAGAAATCATGATGTTGAAGTATTGTATATTCAAGATATGGTCGTTGAAGCTCTCGAAAATCATCCTGAAGTTAAAAGTAACTTTATAAATCAGTTTATTGAAGAATCTCATGTACAATCGTACTCTGTAAAAGATGCATTGTATGAGTATTTAGAGAAATTGGATTGTAAAACAATGGTATCCAAAATGATTGAGGGTATCAGAACAACTGATATTCATATTGCAAAGAAAACATCAATTATGGATATGTTAGAAAATGAGTATCCGTTCTTTACTGATCCAATGCCAAATCTTTTATTCCAAAGAGATCCATTTACTAGTTTAGGAAATGGAGTTGTCATGAATAATATGATGACTCGTGCGAGAACACGAGAAACATTGCTGAGTGAATACATGTTTAAATATCATCCTCGATTTGAAAATGAAGATATTCCATTTTACAATGATCGATTTGATCGATATCAATCAGAAGGTGGAGATTTTCTAGTACTAAGTGAAGAAGTTTTAGCAATCGGAATTTCACAACGTACAGATCCACGAGCAATTGAACGAATTACTAAGCGATTATTCAAAGAAAACACCCCATTTAAGACGGTACTAGCATTTAACATTCCAAAGTCACGCGCGTTTATGCATCTAGATACAGTCTTTACACAAGTCGATTATGGTGTGTTTACAATACATCCAGGCATTCAGGAAACATTAACTATATTTGAAATTGAGAAGACAAAAAACGGGATTCAAACAACAAAAGTCGTTACCTCACTTGAAGCTATCCTTGAGAAGCATTTAAACCGTAAAATTACATTAATTCATTGTGGTGGAAAGGATCTTATTACAAGTGGACGTGAGCAATGGAACGACGGTGCGAACACATTAGCTATTGCACCAGGAGTTGTTGTAGTATATGAGCGAAATAATGTAACTAACCAAGCATTGAGAGATGCAGGTATTAAAGTGTTAGAAATTCCATCTAGCGAGTTGTCTCGAGGTCGTGGTGGACCACGTTGCATGAGTATGCCACTTGCTAGAGAAAAAATATAAAAAATACTAAAATAATAAGGAGCGAATTATGAATTTAAAAAACCGTAATTTTGTGACATTACTTGACTTTACACCTGAGGAAATTAATTATTTAATTAAACTTTCAAGTAAGTTGAAAAGTGAAAAGTATGAAGGAATTGAACACAAAGTATTGACCGATAAGAACGTAGTTTTACTGTTTCAAAAGGATTCTACACGTACACGTTGTGCATTTGAGGTTGGGGCTCAAGATTTAGGGATGAGTACTACATACTTAGGTCCAAATGGATCTCAGATGAATACAAAAGAGAGCGTTAAAGACACGGCGCGTGTACTTGGACGTATGTATGATGGTATCGAGTTTAGAGGGTACAAACAAGCAGATGTTGAAGCACTTGCTGAACATAGTGGCGTTCCTGTTTGGAATGGATTAACTGATATATATCATCCGACTCAAATTCTTGCTGATTTTTTAACAATTAAAGAGATTTTTGGAGAGTTAAAGGGAATCAAGTTTACTTATGTTGGAGACGCAAGAAACAATATGGGAAATAGTTTAATGATTGGCGCAGCTAAACTAGGAATCCATTTTACAGGCGTAGCACCTAAAGCGTTATGGCCAGAACAATCATTAATCGATACCTGTAATGAAATTGCTAAGGAAACTGGCGCAACTTTGAACTTTACAGAAGATAAAATGGAAGGTACAAAAGACGTCGATGTTATTTACACTGATGTATGGGTTAGTATGGGAGAGCCAAAAGAAGTATGGCAAGATCGAATTGAACAATTAATTGATTATCAAGTAGATAAAGAGTTAATGGACAATGCACATAAAAATGCTATATTTATGCATTGTTTGCCTGCATTTCATGGAAAAGATACAAATGTTGGTAAAGAAATTGCTGAAACATTTGGAGAACAATTTCCAAAGTTAAAGAATGGTGAAATGGAAGTAACTAACGAAGTGTTTGAATCAAAGCAAAGTGTCGTGTTCCAGGAAGCAGAAAATAGAATGCATACTATTAAAGCCGTTATGCTTGCTACATTAAAGGATCATTATGAGTAGAATAGTTGTTAGTTTAGGCGGGAATGCTTTAGGTAAAACCCCTGCCGAACAGAAACTGCTTCTTACAAATGTTGCTGAGCATATTGTCGAGTTGATAAAGGATGGTCACGAGGTAGTGATTGCACATGGTAATGGTCCCCAAGTAGGGATGATAAACCTTGCGTTTACCGAGAGTGAAAACACACCACAAATGCCTTTTCCTGAGTGTGGAGCAATGAGTCAGGGGTATATTGGCTATCATATGCAAAATGCTATTGGGAATGCATTAAGTCTACATAATATTAACCGTGATATTGCAGCGTTGATTACTCAAGTTGTTGTTGATGCTAATGATGAAGCGTTTGATAATCCGAGAAAGCCAATTGGGGCATTTTATACAGCAAAAGAAGCACAAAGACTAGAGGCAGAAATGGGCTATAATATGGTTGAGGATTCTGGACGTGGATATCGACGTGTCGTACCAAGCCCAATGCCAATTGATGTTAAAGAGAAAGCAATGATTCAATCCTTATTAAAGGCAGGACATATTGTTATCACTGTTGGTGGTGGAGGTATCCCTGTTGTTGAGACAGAAAAAGGCTTAGAAGGTGTAGCGGCAGTTATTGATAAAGACAATGCCAGTGCTACTTTAGCTGAAGAAATAGATGCAGATATGCTTGTTATTTTAACAGCGGTTGATCAAGTGTATATTAATTTTGGTAAAGACAATGAAAAAGCACTGTCTAATGTGACTGTTGCTGAGTTAGAGACATACATCGAAGAAGGACATTTTGCTCCAGGGAGTATGTTGCCAAAGATTAAAGCAACCTCACGTTTTGCAAAAACCGGTAAAACAAGTGTTATCGCATCGTTAAACAATGCTGAAAAAGCATTTAAATTAGAATCAGGAACTATTATCACAGAATAGAAAAAGGCCTATCCAAGGCCTTTTTTAAGATTTGAGGGGAATAGAATGGTAATCGCAATAATCGGTGAAAGCTGTACAGGTAAATCTACGTTAGTAGAATCCTTAAAAGGATATATTGAGTTTGAAGAGTATACAGGTAAGGATTATTTAAAACTTGCCAAAAGTGAGGCAATAGCAAAAAAGACATTTCGTAACATATTGAATCAGACTAAAGGGACAATTATTTATGTTATTTCAGAGCAAGACGATCTTGATCTATTGCCAGATAATACAGTTAAAGTGCTATTAAAAGAAGATCTAGAAATCATAAAAGAACGCTTTAAAGAGCGCATGCATGGCAATCTGCCAAAACCAGTAGAAATGATGATTGAGAGAAAACATGGCATGTTTAATGAAGAAACAATGGATCTCGTTTTAGAGTCGAGTTCTATTGAAGAGCGTGTATCAGAAGTTATCAACTACATTGATAGACAGAATAAGCTTAGTTAAACTAAGTTTTATTTCATTACTTAAAAAGATGACTCGTATTGATAGCCTAATGATTGGTTGAAATAAAGAAACCATGTTATAATTAAGTATAGGGTTAAGAGGAGTGATTTGATGAGTGATAATAAAAATACAGTTGTGAAAAATGATCAAGCACGCATATCGAACAATGATCGTGACCATAGTTTAGGTCAGCATGGTATTCGTGTTGGAGAATCTAAAGAAGAAGATATTAATACAGCTGAAAAGCGCAATCTTCATAATTGGATTCCAGTAATTACGTTTTTAGGTATTATATTTGTTATTGTATTATTGGTCATAATTTCATGGTAAGTGATTGTTTATGGCGCGCTTGAAGGAAACAATTAAATGGTGAAACCACATTGAAAATGAATGTTTTTCAGTGTGGTTTTTTTATTATAAGGAAAAGACGACTAACGTTCACTAGTTAAGAGAAGTACATAAGGAGAGGATTCTTAATGATTAAGTATATCAAACTGAGATATAAATTATTTCTGGTTTTTCTCATTTTTTGGTTTTTACTCCAGTTAAATTTCCGTGTTGAAACGATTATTATGGGGGTTTTGATTTGCTGGATAGTAACTGAATTGAGTCATGATATCTTATATACCGATCAAGGTTATCGTTTTCGAGGTATCCGATTTTTTGCCCTAATCAAGTACGTTTTCAGATTGTTCTATCATATTTATAAGGCTGGTTTTGAGTATATCAGTCACCTTATATTTGGACATTATGAACCTGTTGTTTTTACTGTGATGTTAGATGTTGATGATCCCGTTTTACTGGGAATTATTGCCAACTCTATCACCTTAACCCCGGGAACGATCTCTATAGATGTGGATACCAAACACTACATGATTACAGTAATGACGCTCGCAAAAAAAGGGACTACTGTAGAAGAACTTGAAAAGCCTATCCATGATAATTTTGAACGATTACTAAAAGAGAAGAGGGATAACACATGATGACAGTTGTTGAATGGTTTTTGATTATTACACTATGTGTGTTAGTACTTGCTATTTTTGCTAGTTTTATCCGCTTGATAATTGGTCCAACGATATGGGACCGGATTTTAATGGTAAATTTAATTAGTATTAAAGTAGTACTGTTTATCGCCATTTATGCTATTTATTTAGATAGTACACTAATGCTAGATATCGCGATAAGTTATGGTATTATCGGATACTTGACGATTACGTTATTATCAAAATATATTATGACAGGAGGGCGAGAAAGATGAGTGTTATTCAGGGAAGTATTATTATAATCTTGTTAGTTCTTTCGTGGGGATTTATTATCTTTGGCATGGTTTCTGTATTTCGTTTGATTAACTTATATACACGAATTCTTTCTGCCGCTACGATTGATAGTATGGGGAGTCTGACTGTGATTATAGCGCTATTAGTTGCTGGAATTATGGATTATCAGTATGTTATTAGATTTATCCTGTTAATCGGATTTTTACTCGTGACAAATCCGATAAGTTCTCACGTAAACATCCGTAGTGCCTATATAACAGGATATGAGATAGATACC
>JAASSV010000065.1 GCA_021767685.1 Caryophanales bacterium
CCCTTCTTTCGCATTGACAATATCAATTAAACTAAACAATCCACCAAATAAGGTTAAGTAGATATCTTGTCCAATAACGTATATGAAATATAGGAACATCACAAAGACATCAAATAGTCTTGATATTTTTCTTGGTAACAATAAAGACACAGTTACTAAGATGAAGGATCCAAACATTAAACTAAAAATATAGATGTATGAAAACACTTGATAATGATGAACATGAAAAAGGATTTCCATAATAAGTATATAACTAAATAGAATAATTTTATCAAAGTACCGAATATGAATGTCGTACGTTCTCAATAAGTAATATAAGTAATAAACAAATATCCCTATTGACAATATAAAGATGAGAATAAATAAAAAACATTCTGCTAAATCACTAGATCCATCTTTAAGAAAAAAGACGATTCTAATTAATAGTAGAAACGCTGTCGCTATTAAAATAGATATAAAAAGCTGTCGTTCGTGTTTTTTCATTAGCATCCCCCTTCTTACTCAAAAATATTATACTAAAATCAATCAAAAAAAGCCACAATTACTGTGACTTTTTGGAACTTAAATCATTAAGTATACTACTTCATGTCTTTATTTAAATTAACATTAATCGTTTCGTAAGGTAAGTTGACATTTTCTTCTGTTAGTACTTCAAAGACTTTCTCTCTTAAATAGTCTCTTCTAATGATATGTTCTTTTTCATTCTTTATCCATACTCTAAAGATGAGTTCATTATTATAATCATTCATGGTATTTAGTACCACTTCTGGCTTAGGGTTGGTTAGGTACGCATCATCACCGTCAACAATACTGAATAATAACTCCCTTACTTTTTTTAACGGTTCATTAGAGCCTACTGTAAATTGAATGTCTAATCTTAAGTTAGGAAAATTAGTATAAGAGGCTACCGTCGAATTGATCAACTCGTTATTTGGAATGGATAACATCTTACCATCGACAGTAATCAATCGGGTAGACCGCATTGTAATTACCTGAACGCGTCCGTAATGCCCGTTGACTTCAATTAAGTCTCCAATCACAAATGGTTTATCCCAGAAAATAAACACACCTGCGATAATATTAGATAATGCTTCTTGAGCCGCAAATCCAAGCGTGATACCAACGATACCAATACTCGCAAGCATAACACTAATATTGATTCCAAATACGGCTAAAACAGCGATTAAGCCAGCAAAGAACATGATTGTTTTAATGATATTTGTAATCATGTTTTGTAAGGTTTTATCAAATGACATTCTTCGGTATACTGAATTTAATATAAGTCGCAATATTCGCCACGCAACAATTAAAACAATAAGTGTTATTAATGCGACAATGATATCGGGAATACTATTCACAATTGCGTCTAGTATTCGATCAATTGAGAAAAACTCTTGGATTCGTTCAATGATTCTTTCCATTGTTATCGCTCCTTCTTTAGGTCTTTCTATAAGATAAACACATCATATCTCTTTCATTTATATGATATCATACCTACTCCAAATATAAAACTTGGAGACTTTGAGGCTTAGGTTCATAAATGATTGATAAAGAAAAAACACTATTGATGAATAGTGTTTATATATGTGATATGTGCTTCATCATACTTATACTAATGTTAAGAACCCTATAAAAACACAAATAATAGATATAGTCCACATAATCAAGTTTTGCTTTCTAAATGTAAACTTATTAAAGTAAGACCACTTCAGGGTGACTATCGTTAGTATTGTAATGACTGACGCACTTGCCATTAGATAGTATATTCCTGACATAATAGGATAATCATCAATAATAAGTAAAGCGATTATAACTGATGAGAAAATCATGAAAGAATATACATAAATAATACGCTCTACTAGTGAATGCATTTCTCTTTTATATATAAAATAAATATTTGCCAAAAAAAGACTTGTAAGCATAAACAGAATCAATCCAAGTGAAACAATATCTGCATATGCACTTGCAGAAATCCAAAGCGAAAATACTATTAAAATAAAGACTGAGATACCTAATAAATCCCCATACAATGTTTTCATTTTATACCATCCCTTCCAATTATCAAACAGTGATTTATACGATTATTTAATGATTCGATACTAATTTTATAATAGCACATATACTAAAATCTATCTATAAAACCGTTATCCTGATAATATTTCAAGTAAAGCAACAGTAAGAATAAAGTTAAAAAAGAGTGTCATCACTGTTTTTAGATTATACTTGTCTCTGGTAAAATGTGTTACCTATAATCATTATTCACTTGTCACAAGCTTTGTAATAATAGAGAAGGAACTTTCTCCGCTTAGGTTATTGTTTTTATAATTAAAACACTTACCATTATCAATCATATCAGATATCTCTTGTAATGATAACCAAGCACATGATTCAACCTCTCTTTTATCTATGGTAATATCGCAAAGAGAAATGTCTTTATAGATTATATATTCATCAAATATCGATTCATGATCATTAAAACTTCGTAAGAATGACAACTCATCTTCGCCTATTATGACTCCGATTTCTTCTTTTAACTCTCTTATCATTGATTCCTTTGATGTTTCTCCAGCATGAGCACGACCTCCATGATTGGCGTAAACTAAAGGATACATTTTATCAGCCGCACGTCTTTGCATTAGAAACTCACCTTTTGAGTTACAAATCCATGTAGCGGTGACAAGATTGTATTCACCCTCTCTAAGTTCATCTGTACTGTGTATCGTTCCTCTACTCTTTATCTTATTCTTGTAACAATCGTATACATCCCATTTTTCCATTAATAGACCTTTCTTTCGTATATATTGTAAATATTTAAAATGATATCTAGTGATAGAAGATGTTAATTAAACGATTACCTAAATCAGTTTAGTTTTAATGAGAATAAAGTCTTAATGCGTTATACTGTTAGTCTACTTTTTTATAAGTATCATTACCACATGTTGGACATATAGGTAGTGCTTCATCATCACTTTTAATTTCAACAATATGTCCACAGTTTGTACATTCGTATTTTCCTACGCCTGGAGTATCTCCTTCATTATACATGTAATCACTCCTTTTCCTTTTTCTCTATCACAAAATCTTGTGTTTCAACATCTATCACTAGATATATACTCTTATTATAACATACGATAATCCATCAGTTTTTCACGAAAAAGATTAGAAAACTAAAACAGTTGTAATATCTTAGTATGCCAACCTAAGCATTATCTACAATCGTTTCAATTTCTTTCTTTAGTTTCTCAGTCTGTGTCAACACGTCTTTCTCATGTGTTTTAATGCCACTCAAAACCTTATTAACACGACCTAGTGTACTTTCTGCATTATTTAAACTCTCATTGATTCTATTGAGAACTTTAATATCGGTAAAAATATTATCAAGCCAAAAGTCAATGGTACGTGTTGTATCAGAAATGTGAACCTTTAGATTAGTACTCGTTAGATTGACATCACTTAACTCACGTGTAGAACGATTTAGTGATGACTGAACACGTGATAATAACTCCTGCGCACGCTCAATACGGTTATATTTTAAAATGTGAGAGAAAAGTCCTTTTTTACTAAAGGCATCGTAAGTAGCCCACCGGCTAGCTGACTTTAACATATCAATTGCTTCATATAATAGTCTAATTGAACTCTCTCCAGCCTGTATTGCTTCTGTGAGTTCTTTTTCTTGCTTTTTAAGTGTTTCATAATGATCAATTTTTGTTTCAAGCAAGGCACCAGTTTGATTTGGTTGTGATCGGAGTAATGTTTTTTTCTCTTCAAATAACTTATGATATGTGGTTTCTAGTTTATCAATTTTCACTAATGCTTGTTTAACAGCTTTAAGGTCTTCTTTTATGGTATTATATTCTACCCGGAAACGATTAAGTTTAGTTTTTGCGGCCATCAACTCTCCCACTTGTTCATGATGTTCAGCTTCTTTACTTCCCTTTAATGCATGAAATAATGAGGCAAAACTCAGTCGCTCTAACTTATCAACATCTTTTTGTTCTTTATGTAGTGTTTCTAATAATTGTTGCTCTTCTTTTTGAGCGGTGGATAGTGCCTGTTCTAACTCTTGTTTTTCACTTTCTAGATAGGATTTTCTATGAATTTTAGCTCCTAACTCTGCGAGTTTTTCGTTTAATGTACTAATTGTCATTGTTTCCACTCCCTTATGATTAATGTATTATTTCTGTCTGATATCATAGCTGATTTCAATCGTTACTGATCTGATATTCTATTATCTCTTCATTACCATTATGGGTAATGACCAATATTTCATTCTCATCATATGGACGCACTTCTTTATAAATGAATGGAACAATAATATTATTATCAAAGTCAATGGCACCATAGTTATCATTATCAACAGCAATAATATAATCGACATGACTATCATAATACATATCTTCAATCTGGTCATACATAAACGGGATGATGATATCATTTTGATTATTAATTAGTCCTATTTCACCATCTTTGCTTGCTTTGTATAACGTTTCCGTTTTATCCTCACTATGACTTGTAAAGATAGATAGCTCATCATAAATGAAAGGGACGATGATATCTCCTTTAGCGTCCATTATGCCATAAGCTGTTCCATCATTTAAGATGAAATAGTCTTCTGATTCATAAACATAAGATACATCTGAGTAGCGTATATCTAATAATAGTGTTCCTTGGCGATCAAGAACACCCCATTTTTGATCTAAATAAACAAAATAGTAGTCTTCCCACTTATCATTGATATTATCATATAGGGCTTCTGTGTAATATAATCCATCTTGGCTTAAGACACCATGTTTATTTAGGGTTTTATCATAATACGTTCGTTGTTTAAATTCGTAATTTCCATAAAGGAACAATAGTTCGTTATTATCATCGATTAATCCATATTCATTTCCTTTTTTAGCAATATAAACATTATATGATAATACTCTATAATCTAACTGTTCATATTCAAACGGTATAACGATTTCTCCTTTATAATTTACAACTCCATAATAGCCATCTTTAACGGCGATTAAATGGAACGGCTCATTGTCTTTAGCACTAGAATCTAGCGGTTCAAAAAAAGTTCCATATCTTAGCGTCATCATTGGTAGGTAATCAAATGCTTCTGAGATAACCTCACCCTCATTGTTTAATATATAATATGCTTCATCCTCTCTAGCAGCAATAACATATACATCTTGACTTATCTCTGCGGTGAGAACTTCATCATATGTGGCATCCAAAATAACTTCACAACTTCGATTAAAAAGACCTTGTTTTCCTAAATGCGTAAACATAATGTAAGTATCTTTTTGTACGCTGAGCGATTCATAGGAAGTTTCTATTAGTACCTCCCCGTCAAACTCATCTAATAATAAGGATCTTTCATAATCTAGGTACCCTATGGGTGTTTCTAAATCATGACAAATAGGGCCTTCTGGTTGCTCGGGTTTAGGTCCATATTTTTGATACAACTGCGGAGCAAAGAATGCTAGAACAATGATAGATATATAAATCACATATATTTTTTTCATCTTATCCTCCTAAAAAAAGCAGCCCGTAAAAGAGGACTGCATAGATTTCCCCTTACGATTTATTACTTATATTATATCATGGAATAGATTTAATCGTAGTTCAAAGATGCATTTCATAAAAAAGACTGACAGCGTTAGAAAATTCTAACTTGTCAGTCTGGGCTCACTATGTCCTTATTCAGCTTATTGAAGACTGAAGAAGGATGCATCAAAAGGAATATCCTCTCTAATGTAAAATCCTGAATCAGTTATATAAACACGAACAGCAATGTCTCTATGGATAACACCATCTGGATGATTAAACTGTACTTGTACCAAGAAGAAATCATCTTCTAGAGGTCTTGCGGTATCACCTAGTGTTACTGATATATCATCTGCGAATACCATATCACGATCTTCACCTAGTATGATTTCTCCAGTTACATCTGATTTTAACATGTCATCTGTGACTGTTTGATCTGTATACATCATGAG
>JAASSV010000066.1 GCA_021767685.1 Caryophanales bacterium
GGTTCATAAACAGTCAATTTAGTTTGTTTACTGTCATTGTCCAACATTAATTGATATAGGTAATTAATTGCACTTGGATCATCTTCTTCTAGATAAAGGTAGTCATATATAGCGAGTAAAACATTATACTCAGCAAAACTTATTGTTTCATTTTCGAGTATCTCAGGGTATCCGATAAGTGTTTTAAGTTTCTCTATAGCAGTTTTTTTCGCCATGAGTTTTAAATGCATTTTTGATATGATTTTTAAATACTTATAATATAGTATATTAGACTCAGATGATAGTGAATTTTCATCTATCTCATTTAGTTTATCTAATGCACTTTTAAAATCTAATTTACCGACTAAAACTTGTATGTTGTTTAACTCATTGGTAACCTTTTGTGTGTTCCTGTAATAGAGTTGAGTCATTACTTTTAAATCTAACTTTAGTCTTGCGATTAGTTCTTCAATTACATCATTCTTTATCGATGATTCCCCATTCAGGAATCGTTGATATTGTCGTGTTGAAATAATCCCATCCACAAAGTCTTCTCGACTTAAGTTCCTCGATATCCTCAGTTCTTCAATAAACTGAGCAAAATTATTATCTGCCACTAACGCTTTCTCCCAAGCCCAATGCGATGCATAAATTTATACAGTTTTTTCTGTGAAACTTTAAATGCACGTTCTTGACCTTTATCGAGGATTTCATCGAGTTCTTTTGAATTGATTAATTCATTGTAACGTTCTTGAATAGGTTTTAATTCTTGATAGACGATTTCACCTAAATCATCTTTAAACTCTTTATAGCCTTTCCCCTCATATTTTTCTTCGATCTCATCAAATGATACCCCAGCAATAATACTATAAATTGTCATTAAGTTAGAGATCCCTTCACGCTTTTCTGGATCATATTTGATTGTTCCTAATGAGTCGGTTACCGCTGAGCGGATCCGTTTTTTAATAATATTTTCTGGGTCTAATAAGTTAATCCGTGATTTGACATTATCATCAGACTTGCTCATTTTCTTAGTAGGGTCTTTAAGACTTTGAATCTTTGCTCCCACTTCGGCAATTAATGGTTTTGGTACCGTAAAGATATCATTATACTTATTATTGACACGCTGTGCGATGTCACGGGTTAATTCTAAATGTTGTTTTTGATCTTGACCTACGGGTACATATTCTGCGTCATATAACAAAATATCTGCGGCCATTAATGTTGGGTAAGTGAAAAGACCAACAGTTACTCCCGTTTCTTGTTTCCGTGATTTATCTTTATATTGCGTCATACGTTCTAACTCACCAATATATGAGTTACACTGTAATAAGTATGACATTTGGGCGTGAGCTGGCACCTCAGATTGAATGAATAAATTCACGCGTTCTGGGTCTAGACCACATGCAATATATAATGCCGCTAATTCTTTAATTAGCTTTCTTAATTTCTGTTTGTCTTTTGGTACGGTAATCGCATGTAAATCCGCAATAAAGATAAAAAACTCATAATCTGGCATTTCATCTTGTAATTTGACAAAGTTTTTAACACTACCCAAATAAGTTCCGATATTTAATGAACCTGTAGGTTGGATTCCTGATAATATCCGTTTCATTGTATGTCCTCCTTTAATATAAAAAAACGTCCGTCCTCAAAAGGACGAACGTTAAAAGTCCGTGGTACCACCTTAGTTCTAGTATACACTAGCACTTAACTCGTTAACGCAGAGATGCGGGCAGGATTAGTGCCACTCATAGATCCATTCCTATCGCTTATGATGTTTAGCTTTCACCAACCTAAACTCGCTTTGTTCACAAGGGATGATAGTACTCTGTCTAGTCATCGTGTTATGTGGTTTTATAATACAACAATTATTCTTTTAGTGCAAGTTCTAATTCATCTAGTAATGTTTCTAAACGGTTAACAACTGCCTCAAACGGTTCTTTAGTGGTTAAGTCAACCCCCGCTTTTTTAATCTGTTCAACGGGGAAGTCGTTACCACCAGATTTTAAGAGATCCATATGATGTTTGATATTGGCGTTATCTTCTTTAACCATTTCATAGAGTTTTAAAGACGCGGCAAAACTTGTCGCATATTGATAGACATAGAATGGGGTATGGAATAAATGTGGGATATATGCCCATACATATTGTTTACTTTCTTCTTCAGTAATATCAATATCATAATAGGTTTTATATAACTCAATCATAATCTCAGATAAGGTCTCGTGTGTAATAGGAACACCTTGTTCCGCTAACTCATGAGCACGAAGTTCGTATGTTGCGAACAAGGTTTGCCGGTAAAACGTTCCTAAGATATCATCAATTGATTGTTGGAGTAAGGTGATTTTATCACTCGTACTTGTATTTTGACTATGAATGAAATAATCAAGTAAGTTATGTTCATTAAATGTAGAGGCAACTTCCGCTACAAAAATCGTATAGTTTTGGGTTGCGACAGGCTGATGTTCCGCACTAAATAATGAATGCATTGAATGACCTGCCTCGTGGGCTAAAGTGAAGACACTATTTAAGGTATCATCATAATTTAATAAAATATAAGGATGTTCATCTAATGATCCCCATGAATAGGCACCTGTGCGTTTCCCTTCTTGTTCGTAAACATCAACGTAACCTTCTTCAATCGCACTTTTTGCTTTAGCCACAAAGTCATCATCTAAATGATTAATCGAATCGAAGAAGAGGTTTTGTGCTTCTTCATACGTATATTTTGATGTGCTTTCTGCTAGAGGCATGAAGCGATCATAGGTATGATGTTTCTCTAACCCTAAGACGTCTTGACGAATCTTGTAATAACGTTTAATTAAGTCCGTACTATTCTGCGCAACGTCCACTAAGTTATGATAGACATCTGTTGGAATATTGTTGCTAAATAGATACGATTCTAATGATGAGTCATACTTACGACTTTTCATATTCGCAATATCGCGTTGTAAGACGGTGTTATAAATTTGCGCGTAGGTATTTTTTGTATCTTTATAACTATCAAAGATAGCTTTAAATACTTTTTCTCTGTCTTCAGGATTGTCTAAGTCAGCTAAATAACTTCTATAGTTACCACTGGTGACTGTAATCGTTTCTCCATCTGATAAGGTAACCTCTTTATCCTCTTTATCGGCAATCGATAATGCGCTATAGACTTCACTACCTTGATTGCTTAAGTTGGCAAAGTTTGCGAGTAATCCTTCACTTTTTCCATCTAAGACATGTTCTTGAGTATGGAAAAGTTTTTCAACCGAGAAGCGGTATTCTTCAAGTAATGGATCACGTTCAATAAATGACATGACCTTTTCTTTACCTAAAGCAATCAGTTCAGGTTGTTCGAACGCTGTCGCTTGTTGTAACTTTGATACAATGTTTGCCATTTGTTGTACTCTAGCTGCATTTTTGGTATCTTTTTTATTTAAGTCTGATGTTAAGGCCGCATATTGATACGCTTTCATCAATTTTACTGCGCCTTCTTTTTGTTTTTTGTAATAATCTAAAAATGTCTCATAATCCCCTAGTTTACCTTCATACTTTGGTAATTCTTTAATCATATTTTCAATATAAGCGACCTCTTTTTCCCAATCGCCAAGGGTTTTGTAGAGCCTAGTTAAGTCCCATTTCATTGTGATTCCTCCTTTTATCCTTATCAATTATAACATACGGTCAAGTATAATGGAATGAAAACGTTCACAAAGTACCAACTACCTATTGCAACTTATTTATAATGTGTTATAATATTTATACAGTCGAAATTTATTAGAAAAATTATAAAAAAAGAGGTGAGTCACATGATTCAAATTTATACAACACCAAGTTGTTCCTCTTGCCGTAAAGCAAAAAAGTGGTTTGACGATCATCGAATTGATTACCGCGAGAAAAACATTTTTAACATTCAGTTAACACGAGATGATATCTTATTGATGTTAAAAAATACGATGGGTGGCTTTGATGATATTATTTCCACTCGATCAAAGGTATTTCAAGAGAATGATTTAGATTTAGATGAAATGTCTATCTCTGAGTTAACCGAATTTATTATTGACAATCCAAGTGTATTAAGACGTCCAATTATTATTGAAGACGAGAAAATGCAAGTTGGTTATAATGAAGACGAAATTAGAACATTTATCCCAAAACGTTTACGAGAAATCATCATGTGCACCACGTGCGAGAATGGTGCGGACTGTGATTATAAAAATGCTCTTGAAATTTACTTTAAGGAACTGAAACAAGGAGAACAACAAACAGCTTAAAAATTAGGTTAGCCAAGCGCTAACCTTTTTTATATTTTTTTGAAGAAATATCGTTTAGAAAGCGTTTGTATTACTATCTTATCAGTTGTAATTTAGAAATAAACCATTTATAATATAATTGAAGTAAAAAAATTAGGAGGAATAATTTAATGGCTATTAAAGTTGCAATTAATGGATTTGGTCGTATTGGACGTTTAGCATTCCGTTTAATGGACGATGATCCAGATTTTGAAATCGTTGCGATTAACGATTTAACTGATGCTGAAACTTTAGCACACTTATTAAAATACGATTCAGCGCAAGGGCGTTACAAAACAGATACTATTTCTGTTGATGGAGACAAAATTGTTGTAGATGGAGATCCTATCAAAATCTATGCTGAACGTGATCCTGAAGACTTACCTTGGAAAGAATTAGGTGTTGAGGTTGTTTTAGAATGTACAGGATTCTTTACATCTAAAGATAAAGCACAAAAACATATTACAGCTGGAGCGAAAAAAGTCGTAATCAGTGCACCTGCTAAAGGTGACTTGAAAACAGTTGTTTACAATGTTAACCATGAAGAATTAGATGGTACTGAAAACATTGTAAGTGGTGCTTCTTGTACAACTAACTGTTTAGCACCTGTTGCTAAAGTATTAGATGATGAGTTTGGATTAGTAAAAGGATTCATGACTACAATTCACTCATACACTAACGCACAAAACACACTAGATGGTCCTAATCCAAAAGGAATCAACTCTCGTCGTGGACGTGCTGCAGCAGCAAACATCGTACCTACATCTACAGGAGCAGCAGTTGCTGTAGGGAAAGTATTACCAAAATTAAACGGTAAACTTGATGGTATGGCAATGCGCGTTCCTACTGTAACAGGTAGTTGTGTTGACTTAGTTGTCGAACTTGAAAAAGAAGTTACAGAAGCAGACATCAACGCAGCAATGAAAAAACATGCAAACGAAACGTTAGGATACACAGAAGATCCAATCGTTTCAAGTGATACTATTGGTATTACTTACGGATCATTATTTGATGCACAATTAACAAAAGTTATGACTGTTGACGGACGTCAAATGGTTAAAGTTATCAGCTGGTATGATAACGAAATGAGTTATACTGCACAAATGATTCGCACAATGAAGTTATTAGCACAAAACTTAAAATAAGTTATTCACAATATATTAAGGCTTACTCGCGTAAGCCTTAATTTTTTTTGTGAAAAGACTAGATTATTTTTAAAAATGTGATACAATTTATAATGCAATGCGGTCGTGGCGGAACGGCAGACGCGCTACCTTGAGGGGGTAGTATCCTTGTGATGTGTGGGTTCAAATCCCGTCGACCGCACCATATGCATATTAATGGGTTCTAATAAGTATTGGAACCCTTTTTATTTACAACAAAATAGCATCAGTTTCAAGAAATGGCCAGACCTTGTATCATTACTTCAAAGAAGCATTTGCTGTAAATGTCATATATAGAGGAGAATGACTAAAAGGTTTATTCCAAAGCGATGCAAAAGTTATTATCTTACAAGTATTATAATAGATGATACATTATGTAAAATATATTTGACAAAATGACAAAAATATATTACATTTTAAATAGGAGGTAATGATTATGGATTTTAGAGTAAAGCTATCTTTATTAAATGTTGGGTCATGGAGTATCTTCTTTATAGTATTTTGTATTGCATTTTTCTCGAGTACACAACCTGAAGTTTTA
>JAASSV010000067.1 GCA_021767685.1 Caryophanales bacterium
AAAGACGGACGTGTTGAAGCATTAGAAAAAATCAGAACACTAAAAAAAGCAACACAACGCCTAGTCGATAAATTTATCGAAGAACTTGGAGATAAAGATGTTGAAGTGTTTGTTATTCAAGCACATGCCCAAGATCGGGTTGATAATGTTATCAACCTAATTCAAGAACAAAAACCAGAGATTACTGATATTAGTGTCTATCCATTAACACCAGTTGTTGGAGCACATAGTGGTCCCGGCGTTGTTGGTGTTGGATATATTATAAAATAATAAGGGGGAATCTGAATGGAAACACCCAAACAAATTATTAATGAGTTATTAGTTGAAGTGTTCAATCAAATTTTGAGTATTGAACAGGCAAACTTAAAAAAACGAGGCGTTAAGTTATCGATGAATGAAGTCCACGTGTTAGAAGCGATTGTGAAAACCGATCCGCCAACAATGACACATATTGCTAATCGCTTACGTGTAACGACTGGAACCTTAACAACAGCCGTTAATCGGTTAGTTGAAAAAGGATATGTTGAACGTAAACGACTAGAAGAAGACAAACGTCGCGTCATTGTATCTGTTACGAAAAAAGCCTATGATGTGCTTCGTATACATGATCAGTTTCATGATGAAATGATTGAAGCAACAATTAAAGACATGAAATTAGATGAAGATGAACTATTACTACAATCACTATACAACTTAAAAGAATATTTTAAGCACAAATACTAATCACTAAATACCTTTACTATCCGCTCTATGTTTGATACAATAAAGACATCATTTAGAGTGAGTAGAGGTGTTTTTTTTATGATTCAGTCTGACCTCATCCGTGGTCATCTTGACACCATAGTATTAAAACTAATAATGGAAAAAGATCGCTATGGGTATGAAATTGCAAGTTGCATTAAAGAACGTACAAAAGGTGCTTTTTTACTTAAAGAGGCAACCCTTTATAGCGCTCTAAATCGCCTTGAAAAGAAAGATGTTATCACATCATATGTTGGTAAAAAAACGCATGGTAAAAAACGACGATATTACAAAATTACAGCTCTGGGTAAAGCGTATTTTAAAGAAAAATATTCAGAATGGAATACGTTTAAAAACATCTTAGAAACCTTATTGGAGGATGACCATGAAAGAAATTGATAACTTTGTAAAGCACACGTTTAAACATGTTCCAAAAGAAGAACGGAAAGAAATTATAAAGCAAGTTACTGAAATCTTAAATGAAAAAGTAGATGACTTAATGGAAAAAGGGTATAGTGAACAAGATGCGATTGATAAAACGGTCCTAGAGTTCGGCACAGCAGAAGATTATTACGATGCTCAAGACTTTACCTTTCATAAGCCTAAAACCATTGCCAGGTATCGTAACGACTTTTTATTTAGTTTATTTGGCGCATTAATCATTATTGCAATGCTAGTTTTTACTGATTTATATTATACACGGCAAACAATATGGTTTGTTTTACCGACATTAGCGGTATTATGGTGGCCATTAGCTACCTTGTATCGGTTTTTAAATAAAAAGGACCAGGAGGGTTAATATGAGTAATATTGCGGTTATTGCCACATCAACAAGTTGCTTAGATTATGTGGATGTTTCAGAGGAAAATTTAAGAATCTGGCGAATGAAAATTACGATTGAAGATGAATCTTACGATGATTTTACTGAAATTACGGCAGACACGTTTTATGATAAGTTATTACAAAATAATAACTTAGTTCCATCGTCATCAATGCCATCACCAGGTGAACTTCATCTGTTATTGGATGATTTACAAAGCCATGGCTATGATGAAGTCATTATTATTACGATTTCAAGTGAGCTTAGTGGAACCTATAATGCGACAAGTCTTGCCTTAAATGCTTACGAGGGAGATATCAATACACATGTTGTTGACTCACGTAATGCAGCAATCAGTGAAGGATTTTTATCACTTGAAGCGCTAAGACTGATAAAAGAAGGTAAGAGTGTCGATGAAATCATTTCATATTTAGAAGCATTAAGAATCAATCGTAAACAATATTTTATGGTTGATAATTTACGATTATTTGTCGCAAATGGACGCCTTAGTGGTGCGAGTGGATTCATTGGCAGCATGTTTAAGATTAAACCGATTTTAGAAGTGAATGATGCAGGAAAAATAGTACCATTTAAAAAAATCAGAACACAAAAACGTGCACTGAAAGAAATGGTAGAACTGGTGATTGAGGATCTAAAATCAATTGATGACTTTATCGTTACTTACGATACATCAAACAATATTGAAGGTCTAGAATATATTAAAAATAGAATGGAAGAAGCTTTTCCAAATTATCGTTATATTGAAGCGCCAATTACACCAGTCATTGGATGTCATACTGGTATTGGGACTGTAGGAATTGCTTATTTTGATTTAAGCGTTTAACATAACGAAAGGGGAAATGTATGAGATCGATAAGACGGATTGTTATTGGACCGATACTATATAGAGTGTTCTTAATTGCGTTATTAATCTTCATCGTGTTTGTACCTGGGTTCTTAATGTTTAAACTATGGTGGCCATTGATACTCATTCCGATTGGCTACGGAGCTGTCTTTGTTCCAATGTTTAATCAATACATTAATGAAATTAGAATGTTTTGGAAAGTAAATAATACAGCGAAAACAGATCCTGAAAAGGCATTGAAAATTGTCCATTCTGAAATGAAAGATATCAAAATGTTAAACGATGTCGGGAAAACAGAAATGGATATTCACTCGTTTAATGCGACTGATGAAGGTCGTGCTATGCGGAAAAGTAATTATGGAGCAAACTCACAATATGCACTTTATGGTCTTTATGAACGCATGTTTAATGAGTTAAGTAAATCTGTAGAAAACCTTCACAAACAAGATAACGTGGTGAAAGATTTGCTTGAAGAGTTTGATAATAACGAAATAGAAAAATACTAAAAAAAAAACAATTAGCAATCGCTAATTGTTTTCTTTTTGTTATAGTGTATAGGCTGGAGCAGGATCAATGATATCATCATAAGATTGGTTTGTATTATTGTTAGGGATATCATCAGGTTTATTACCTGGCGTATCATCATCGTTGTTAGGATTTGATGAGTTATTCTCATCATCTTGATTATTGTTAGGATTGTTGCCACGACCGGCAAAATCAGGTTTACCTACTTCAATGTTACGATTAACGCCTTCTTCACTAATTCGATAATTGTAGGCTGGGTTACCTTCAGAATCTACTGTTTCAGTGATTCGCGCTTCACCATTTTTACCATTAACTTGATACTCTAGTTTATACTGCCAAACGCCATCTTCTAACTCTTTTTTTAGTTCATATCTATCTTGATTATGTCCGATTTCTACTTTCCATTCATCGCTTTCTTTTTCAACAGATATGTCTTTATTAGATTCATTTCCATTGATGTTTGTATGAATACTGAAGGCTTTTTCACTTTCTTCATTATCTGCTTCAGTTTCATATTCGATGTAGACTTCATCAGTACCATTAGTTGCTTCAAACTCAAAGTGTGACTCGTTATTGTTTTCTTCAATTGTTCCTGTAACATTGAGTGTCACACCATCAAGTGTCATGATACCTGTAAAGGTATTATCTTCCTCTTCATTAAGTAATAATGTATAGGTTAGATCATCTTGATTAAACTCGATTTGGTATTGATATTCGCTATCTGTTAATGTCGTGAATGTGGTAGATTCACTAAATGAATTATCATCTAAGTAAACTTTTAACATATCAAAATATTGATTAAAGTCAGTCATATTATCTTCTAAGGCTGTGGTTTCTGTATCGGCAAGAAACATTAAATCAGTATCTGATACAGACATTTCCATCGTGACAAGATGACTTGAAATATATGATAACTCTGCGAGTTGATCCGAGGTCTCCGCTGATATCTGATAATTTGGATTATCATTACCTGGGTTTCCTGACCCACCTGGATTAAATATGATTAATAGTGCAATGACAATGGCTGATGCTAAAACTGCAAGTCGTTTAGGTCTGAATAATGCATGAAGTATGTGTCTAAACACAGGAATTCTTTCTCTTTCAATTTCATCCATAATGAATGCCATTGTGCGTTGTTTACTGGCTTCCATTGTTTCTTTATCAATTGGACGATTTAGTTTAGCCATCTGACTGCACCTCCTTTTTAATTTTTTCTATACTTGTTTTTATTGCTTTATAAATAGTTTTGTCAGGAATATCGAGTGTTTCACTGATTTCCTTTACTGTCAGTCCACTTAAGAAGTGGAGCAACATAATTTTTTGATGTTTCGGTTTCAGTATCTTTTTTATGATATCTAGTATTCGATTAAGTTGATCTTCTTTAATAACATCATCCATAATATCTTCGTCTGCGGTTAATAAGGATAAGTCAACTTCAATGTATTCATCAATATGTTTAACCGTTTTTCGATTATAATAGTTGTACGTATGATACATGGCAATCCGGTACATCCATGTTCGAAACGATGCTTTATTGGGATCGAAATCAGATAATGATTGATAGAGTTTCATGAATATTTCTTGTAGTAAATCTTCTGTGGTCTCTACATTACCTGTCATATTATAAACATACTTGAAAAGCTCATTATGGTACTTATCCATAATCAGCGCAAAAGCATCTTTATTGCCCGAGAGAACCTCGTGTATTATTTCGTTGTCAGTCACAGAATCACCTCGAGATAATTATAACATAAAAATGTAACTTTTGCGTTGCTCACCTATATATACAAAGAAAACTGTCGATTTTCTCCTTTTTTTCGATTTTTTTCAGAAATTTAAGAAAAAAGTAGAAAAATAATGACTTGCCTTGTATATATGTGTGACAAACAAAAAAAGGAGTGAAACTTATGAAAAAATTTGCCGTTTTATTTTTAGCAGTATTAGGATTAGTTACATTAAGTGGGTGCACGGACTTAGGATCAAATAACACCACTACAAGTGCTCTCTCAGGAACAGAATCATTTGCGGTGTTATCATATGTATCAGGAAGTTTACTTGATATGAGTATGACAGATACAACCGCATCTAGCCCTTATGCATTTTTAGATAATCATGAAGGTCCAGAAATTAGTGATGAGATTGATGATATCAATGTTTATGTTGATCGCTTAAAAGTGTTTATTGAACAAGGCGCAGAAGGATTTGGTGGCGCAACATTTCAAGAAAGCGATCGCGCTGAGTATGAGTTCTTAATAACATTTACTATTGAAGATGAAGTCTACGATCTTTATTATAATGTATCAGAGACGGATGACATCTCAGGTATCTTAGTTCTTGGTGACATTGAATATACCATTGAAGTATTAGATAATAAATATGGTGTTAGTGATGAATTTATCCCAGAGATTGCCCGTCAAAATCGTGAAAATGCAGGAAATGGCGATGTTGACGCTGAAGATGATGTAGATACAGATGACGATGTAGATACAGAAGATGAAGTGGACACAGAAGATGATGAAGAAGAAAATGAAACAAAAATGACGCTTCTTGCTTCAAATGGTGACAACACAATTAAAGTCCATTACAAACAAGAAGTAGAAGATGATGAAGAAAAAACAGTGATTGATATTGAAAAAAATATTGATGGAGTCATGTCAGAAAGCCGTTTAGTTATTAAAGTAGAAGACAATGAGTATAAAGTAACGATTGAAGAAGATGGTAACCGATATGATTTTAAAGCTGAAGAAGAAGATGGAGAAACTGTTTATAAATTAGATTACCGTGTTGATGGTGTCTCAGGAAGAGTTAAAATCATCGCAACCGTTGATGAGAATGGCGACTTAGTTTATGATTACATGATTACTGAAGGTGGACAACAATACCGCGCTGAACGTGGACGTCCTGCCTCAGCTGGTAGACCTGAACATGCTGGAAGACCAGATCAGGCTGGTCCTAATGGGGATCAAACTGACGATGAATCAGAAGAAGACGAGACAGAAGAAGACCA
>JAASSV010000068.1 GCA_021767685.1 Caryophanales bacterium
CTTTTTGTTCAAAAAAGTCATTTTCAATCAGTGCAATTAAGAACTGATCCTGTTTCAACGCATTTAATGAATGGTTGATAATTTGATACGGTAGATACGGATCTTTCTTCTCAAAAATTGCCATATCCATTGTTACAAGGTCAAATCCTTGGTCTAAATAGGATCGTGCATCTTGATAGAATATTTCATTCTCTATAGATAATAAGTCAGCAAAATTACGCGCTAACTTACACTGCCCTAAGTCATTATCGACACCAATAACTTTGGGCCGGATTTCCAATTGATTACAGACAGTATACACCAAGTTACCTGTCCCAATCATCGGATCAAATATAGAATCAATTGCGTTAACCTCTGGATATAATTTAGTAATCAAATATCCAATAAATAATCCAATCGAATCAGGGGTCATCTTAGCATTGGTCTCATAAGTATGTTTAAACCCTTTTAAGATACCTAACTGAACTGCCTTTCTCACTTCTTCAGGATCAAACTGTGTCTCTTCGACGACCTTTTTCACCTGATAGATACGTTCCATATCGTCGTCTTCTAAATCATACTCTAATTCTCGATCAAGAAGAAAATCAAAGGCAACATTCATGCCATCAATATATCCTAACTGTTTATGTTCGTAAAGAATATTCGCAACCATATCAAAATAATCATAAAATTTCTCTATATGGGCTTTGTTAATCATTTTTATCACCACAAATTAATTATAGTAGAATCCCTAGCATTTGTCTAATGATAATCACATTTCTTGTTGGTGCATGACATTTTTGGTATAATTTATTTGGTGGTTAAGATGAAAAAAATAGTAATTAAACTTATTAACTGGTACCAAACAAATACACAAAACAAACAAATAACGTGTCGGTATCATCCAACATGTAGCAATTATGCAAAAGAAGCGTTTAAGACACGTAATTTTTTCTTAGCAACCATCTTAAGCATTTGGCGTATATTACGGTGTAATCCCTTTTCAAAAGGTGGTTATGACCCCGTCCCAAAACCACATCACAAGGAGTGATAATTATGGATTATAAATCAATTGAACTACCTGCCTCAGATGGCAAAACGTATTCATTAAATGATTTCAAAGGACAAAAAGTTATCTTATATTTCTACCCGAAAGACGACACATCAGGATGTACTTTAGAAGCCAAAGACTTCACAGCACTTAAAGATCAATATGCGGCTAAAGGATATCAAATCATTGGTGTTAGTCGTGACTCAATTAAGTCCCATCAAAAGTTTACTGACAAACATGACCTTAACTTACTACTCTTATCTGATGAAGATGAAGAGTTAGTTAAAGCATTTGATGTACTTAAAGAAAAACAAATGTTTGGCAAAAAATATATGGGTATCGTCAGATCAACTTTCGTCCTTAATGAAGACGGCGACATTGTTGAAGAATATCGCAATGTCAAAGCTAAAGATCATGCCGAAGAATTATTAAAGACATTATAAAATCAGTTCTCGCGAACTGATTTTTTTTATTAGTAATCGCGAATTTCACCCGATTTATCTAAACTATATTTCACACCAATTGGACCGAATAACTCATAAACTAATGTCGCAATTAATACCACAATCAAGATTGTTATTCCAGATTCTCCAAAGTCTGATTTGGCTTGATACGCCATCCCTAAGGCTACCCCTGCTTGTGGGAGTAAACACAGTCCTAAATACTTTTTAACATTTCGATGTGAGTTCATTATATTCGCACCGAAGAATGATCCACCCATTTTACCAGCAATCCGAGCAATGATGTAAATCACTGTGATCCCGCCAATACTCATATAATCAACATCTGTATTTTGCGAGAATGCAACAACCAACTCAGCACCCGCCAAAGTAAAGAACGCCACCAATATCGGAGCAGTGAATCCTTCAACAGTCATCGTAACATCATGACTTCTTACACGACTCATCGCATTAGAAAATACAATACCCATGACCATTGGTGTTAAAATTGGTGATAGATGAACATATAAATGACCAAAATGTAATCCAATTTTAGCCATTGCTACTGTCAATAATACTGCGACAATACTTACCGCTAAGAATAACTCTTCTTTTTGATGATCTTTATTATCGATCTTACGAATAATAATTGCGCCTAACAATCCTACAATTGTTCCAATCAGGGCAGAGAACAGTAACTCTAATGCAGGTCCTTCAATCATTTCAATAAACGATAAACTCGCCCCACTAGTCATAGAATTAGCAATCGATAAAAGAACCCCAAAGAGAATAATTCCAACCGCATCATCCATACCAACAAGAGGTAACAGTGTATCTGTTAACGCTCCACGCGTTTGATATTTACGTGTCAGAAGCATAATTGGAGCAGGAGCTGTCGCTGTAGCGACGGCACCTAAGACTAAAGCGATTGGTAAATCGACACCAAATAACAATAATGCAAAAATAACAAGCAATGCTGCTGCCATAGCTTGAAGAATGGTAATAACAACGACTTCCGTTCCACTTTTTCTAAGTTTTTTAAACTCTAGTTCAGTTCCAATACCAAAAGCAATGAACCCTAAAGCAACACTAGAGATGACACCCAAGTGTTCAACAAGTTCACCCATTCTAATAACAACTAAAACGAGCCCTAAAAGGACACCACTAATAATATATCCAGTAATATGTGGTAATTTGATTTTTTCAAAATACCTGCCTGCATATATCCCGAAAAAAAGCACAAACGCAAGCACTAAAAGAGCTTGGTAAGTGGTAGATACATCATTAGACAGCAGTATATTTAACATCAAATCACTTCTTTCATATATTTATACTTCTCAAAACCAAATATCATTCTACTCCTCGGACTATTTAATTGCAAGGGATTTTACAAAAAAAAAAAGACAAAACTGATTCCTCAGCTTTGTCTACAAACTATGTTATTGCCAGTCAGTAACTGCCGCATCAATTTCGCCGGCTTTATCAAGCGCTGTTTTCACAACAATTAACCCTACAACTTCATAAATAACTGTTGCTGCTAAGATGACTGTTGTTATTGACAACCCAATTTGCATAAATGGCATCAGTTCAGGTGTTTCTTCGAACCGTAACTGCGTGGTTAAAGCCATATCAATTGCAACACCAGCTTGTGGGATAAGCGTAAGCCCAATCCATTTCTGAACCGTTCTTGGAGCTTTAACCCATTTTGCACTTGCAGTAGATCCAATATATTTACCAACGACACGTACAATGAGGTAAATAATACCAATTTCACCTATTTTAGTTAATAAGTCTAATTGTAATTCTGCACCAGCAATGGTGAAGAAAGACAATAAGATAGGACCACTAAATAAATCCGTTGTTTCCGTTAAACGTTCTTTATATCGATCTTCTATTGAATTTGTAATGAAAATACCAATTGTCATTGGTAATAAGATTGCAGACGCATG
The DNA here is from genome assembly GCA_021767685.1 of Caryophanales bacterium. Classification (GTDB taxonomy): domain Bacteria; phylum Bacillota_I; class Bacilli_A; order Izemoplasmatales; family Izemoplasmataceae; genus JAIPGF01. The sequence goes on from JAASSV010000068.1 coordinate 3,420, forward strand.
AACTGCTTGTCCAATCGCAATACCAAAGAAAATGAATCCAACAATTACCATCATTAAGAATTTATCTTCTTCACGATTAAACTGCTTAACAATGGCTGTAATCGCTAATCCGATTAACGCACCTAGTCCAACTGATAAGACAATCTCAATCAATGGTTCTAATAAAATATGTCCGATACTCACTGCTTCATTAGCTACTAACATTGACGTTCCAAATGATAATAAGACGGCAAATAGCATGATTCCAATCGCATCATCTAACGCAACAAGCGGTAATAACACATCTGTTACTGGACCTTTTGTCCGGTAATTTTTAACAACCGCTAATATTGGGGCTGGAGCAGTTGCTGTTGCAATCGCTCCTAGGATTAAACCATATGTCCAAGCATGTTCAGCACCAATTAAGGTTAAAAACAATACAATCGCTAAACACACTAATACAGCAGTCGTAAATGCTTGAGCTAATGTTATGATCGTAACTTGCTTACCTGTCTTTTTCAGTTTACTGAACTTAAGTTCTAATCCAATGGTATACCCAATAAACCCAATTGCTACTTGTCGAATAATAGTAAATGACTCAACCATTTCAAGCGATAAGAACTTAAACACACTTGGTCCGACTAAGATCCCAATTAAGATATATCCTGTAACCTTTGGAAACTTAATTATCGAAATTAATTTTCCACCAAGCAGACCAAAGATAATAAGAATCGAAACACCATATAGTGGATTCTCATAAAGATGATGCCAGGCGACTTCTAACCAATGTATGAAAGGTGATGCCCAGTCTAAGAGATCGCTCCAAACGGATAAAAAGAATAAATTTGTATGTGTGAAAATGGACAAGAGTGACATTAGAATCTAACCTTTCTTTGCTTGCTATCTATTAGAAAATCGACAAACTCATCCTTTATGATAGCTCTAGAGAAGTAATCTCCTGTTGCAATGTGAATATCTAACTCCCGAATTAATTTTAAATCTTTTTTTGATTTGACACCGGTTGATACAACACTCATATCAAAATTACTACTAAAATCAACAAAGAATGAATAAATGCTACGAAGTCGTTTATACTCTTCACTTTCATTAATGTCTGTAAGTAACGATTCTGACAATTTCAAGACATCAACTTTTAGATCTGCTAGATAAGATAATGAAGAGTTATTATTTGAGTAATCATCTAATACAACAACAAATCCAAGTTCATATAGGTTTTGTACCTTGTTGTAGACGAGTCGATCATTAATCATTGATTCTTTAACTTCAATAATGACGTCTTTAGCCGGGACATCATACTTACGTAACAGTTCAATGATTTCATCTATTTCCATTACTCGTAATGTATAAGACGATAAGTTTACCCCTGCCTTAAAACGTTTAGAGAGTTTAATATCTTTATTTTCTTTTAGTTCTTTATAGAACTTCAATGCTTCATCAAAGATAAACCGTTCAATATCATATATTTTTCCCGTCCATTGGGCTAGCTCTAAGAACCGACTTGGTTTAATTGTACGACCATTTAACTGCCACCTTGATACCGCCTCAAAGCCAACAATTTCGTGCGAGAACGTATCAACAAACGGCCTATACTTAGGGAAAAATTGATTCTTTTCCATCGCATCATGAATATTTTCTTCAACTTCCTTAATATCTAAATAATGTTGTTTATGTTCTTGTTTCGTAAAGATTAACGTATTTTTCCCGTCATACTTATGTAAATCTGCTGTCATCCGAAGCAACTTCAGCATATCATCTAAATTATCCTCTTTAAAATCGTCGTGATCTGCGACAACCACACTTGTATTAATTATATACTGAACGTTATGATGCTTATACGGTTGCTTTAGAATATGATGTAATCCTGTAGGCTCACATAAAAAATGACTGCTAGTGACGATTAAGAATTGATCATTTCCAATGCGATAAACATCTGATTTACCACAGTAACTAATCAATACTTGAGCCACTTTAACAAGCATATCTTCAACTGTATCGACACCAAAGACCATCGTCATTCGGTTAAAATCATCGATATCAATATAGATAAAGTGAAAATGTTCTAAGTCTGAATCCTTATAGTCTTCAATTAATCCTTTATAGTTTCTCAATCCCGTTAAATCATCAATATGTGCTGGATTAAACGTTGTTTGTTTGGACATTTGTCTCACCTTTTCGTTTTGGATAATCCCATTATAACATAAAAGTTTATTTTTAAAATCATTTCTTGGACATAAAAAAAACCATGTTTCCATGGTTTTTATTTACAATCTTGGTGCGGGTGACAGGAATCGAACCTGCACTCCGAAGAACTAGATCCTAAGTCTAGCGCGTCTGCCAGTTCCGCCACACCCGCTAAGATGGCTGGGCTAGATGGACTCGAACCATCGATCCCGGAGTCAAAGTCCGGTGCCTTAACCGCTTGGCCATAGCCCAATAGTGGTGGGA
>JAASSV010000069.1 GCA_021767685.1 Caryophanales bacterium
GGATCCATTATGGATTGAAGACATCTTTTATGTCAACCAACGAACGAAGTTAGAGACAGCACTCGATAGTATGTATTTGGTTGTTAATGGGTCATCCCAAAATCAGTTACGTGATATTTCACGGTATATTCAAATCATCTTCTTAAAAAATACGGTGATTACGATTAGTGAAACATCGACGGATATGTTTTATAAACTTAAGTCAAGTATCGAAGAGGCGACGGAAAAACATATGGATAGAGACCATTTTGTTTACCTATTAATGGATCATATGATTGATTTCTATTTAGAGACTGAACTGCATTTAGCACAGGAACTCTTAGAACTTGAACAAGCATTTTTGGATGATGAGAATCAATCCATTACAGAACTCCACGCATTAAGAAAAGAGAGTTATACATTAAAAGCACTCGCGCAATCATTAGTCGACCCCTCACTACAAAAAGAACTGAAACAGTATTTAAACATACCAAAAGCACTAACTAAGCGATATGATGATGTCTTTGATCATATTTATCGTCTCAATGTTTTGTTAAGTGAAGACCGTGAGATGGTACGTAATATTTTTGATCTTTACAACAATAATATGGCAAACCGCATGAATGATATTATGAAAACATTAACGATTTTTAGTGCGATTTTTATCCCTCTATCATTTTTTGCCGGAGTATTTGGTATGAACTTTGCGGATATGCCCATTTTATCCATAAACCATGCCCTCATTTGGTTCTTTGGATTTAGTCTTATCATTGCACTAGGCATGTTAGGATTTTTTAAGTATAAAGATTGGTTATAAAACTATACAATTTGACAAACAATATATGATTGTGTAAAATGCTTATAACCCTTTAGCAACGTAAAGTGATAATGATTACGCTTACATACTGTATTCCCTTATTCTAGCGATTTAAGTTGTGTAAGAAAGTATTTCTCAATATATCGTTTGACTACCTAATAAAAATGACATGATAGCTATATAATAAATAATTTTCACTTTTCATGGAAAGTATGATAGAATAATTTGTTATGACAATGTTTTATTAAAAAAATAGGGAGGCTTTTTAATGTTAAAACTAACGAAAAAATTACTGTTAATTACCGCGCTTTTGAGTTTGAGTTTTGGACTGGTCGCGTGTACTGAAGACAACATCGAAGATACTGTTGCTCCAGTCGTTGAATCGATTAATGACGTTCAACATACAATCGGTGATGAGTTACCTGATTTTGAATCCTTAGTCGACGCAACAGACGATACAACCGAAGAAGTCACAATCGAAGTAGATTCTAGTTTGGTTGATTTTGAAACCCCTGGAACTTACGAAGTGACGATTACTGTAAGTGATGATGCTGGTAATGCTGTTGAAGAAACATTCAATGTTATTGTATCAGAGTATGTTTACACGGATGAAGAACTAGCATTATTAGATATTGAAAATATTACCATGCCAACGTCAACTCCAAGAGAGTTTAACTTACGTAAATTTGGATCAAATGGTACACAGTTCTATTGGAAATCTAGTGATCCTTTAGTCATCACACCAGAAGGGTTTGTCATTAATCCACCAGTTGGATCTGGATCAGAAACTGTAACCTTAACCATGACGGCTGTCAATGGTGACTATCGGGAAAGTTTTACATATGATTATGTGGTAACCCCAAATAGTGAAGTTGTTGTTACAGATACAGTGATGATGTCATTTACGGGAACTAGCGATGAATATGTTGTTGATGATAAAACAGATATCCCCGTATTTTATGTTGATAATGGCAGTGTTCCATATGTTGATATCGAAACCTTTATTACAATGATTGACGGTGCAATTGATTCAAGCATTCTAACGTTCAATATGATCGAAGATGATGTTATGTTAATTTCTTATGACATTGAATATGAAGATTTTGATGGCAGCAATGTCACAGAATCATTCTCAGCTGAGATTGATTTTACAGATAACTCAGTGACTGTTAATAATTTTGGATTCTTTGAAAACTATATCGCATCGACTTCAAGTGATTATGGTGAAGGACTTGATTATGTCGACGCTGATTATGTCGATGGTGATGAAGTAACCTTAGAATTAGGAGAATATAATATTGATATCTTACCATTTAGTGAAGAAACCAATCAATATTACATCATGCCACTCAGTGTTGCCAATATGTTATTTGCCGGTAACATCTATTATGATGTTTACTACAACGGTGAAGAACTTTACGGTATTGATACGTTTGGCTTAAGTAGTGGTGGCGAAGAAAATGAAGCCCTACAAACACAAGTAAGAACCAGTGCCTTAAATGGTGAAGATATGCCTGAAGATATGCAGTGGTTTACCTATCATTACCTTGCCTTTGCGATGGATTATTTCTACGGACTAAGAGAATTCCGTGGTGTGGATACCTATTATGAAAAATTAAGTCTACGCGCTGATGATTTAATTGGAGCAAGTTCAACAGACTTCTATGAAGAAATCTTTGATTTCACATATGGCTTAGATGATCTTCATAGTTCGCATATCTTTTATGGATACTATTATCGCAATCCAGGTCATTTTACAACCCCATCATTAAGCGACTTAGGTAGTCGTGTAACCACATTCTATGAAGGACTATGGGATGTTCAAGACGCTCTAGTGGCAAAATTCGGAGGGACATCATCTGACATTAATATTCCTGAATATACTTTAATTGATGATGATACAACTGCAGTTATTCATATCACAGGCTTCACAATTGATACACCTGATGAGTTTAAAAGTACATTAAGAAGTTTGCCAAGTAGTGTTGATAATGTTGTGATTGATTTATCATATAATACAGGTGGTAACTTAGGGGCTGTCTTACGAATCTTTGGATACATGACAGAACAACCTATCCAGTATCATTCACAAAATCCTGCGGATAATTCTGCGGTTACATATTATATTGAATCAAGCTACAATGCGTATGATGAATATAACTGGTACATTTTAAGTTCAAGCGTGACATTTAGTGCAGCAAACTTAATGACGAGTATGGCAAAAGAATTGGATATTGCAACCGTTATGGGGCAACCATCAAGTGGTGGGGCGTCATCGATCGGAACCATACTACTACCAGAAGGATCTGCCATTATGGTAAGTACAAATAATGTATTAAGTACTCGTGTTGGCGATAGTTACTTTAGCATTGAAGATGGTATTGACCCTGAATATCTCATGAGTGATGTAACGAACTATGATGAAATTATCCGCATCATTAATGAAGATCAAGCAGAATAATCGAAAAAATTTATAAAAATTTCAGATAAAAACATAAGAACAATTCATCAATATCGCCCTATATAAGGCTTTTAAGGTTTATCTATATATTTACATATAAAAAAACTTAAAATATTCCAAATATAGGGATGATATTTTGGTGAATTTGTTGTATAATATGTCTGGACGTTCATATAAAGGGTGTTTTCTTTTTACTCTAGGTGTTGCAAGAAAAAAATGAGTAAGCACTTTCAAGGGTGAAAAAGCAAAACAATCTTTACATATAGGGCATCTTATGATATAATTTTTAAAAAGTTAGAACCGTGTAGTAATGCGACAAATTATTTGTTTTAACTTTTTAAAATACTCAGTACTGATATAAACTTTTGTGACCCAGTAAGTTGTTAGGTCAAACGCCAGCAAATTATTAGGTCGACAAAATTTATATATAAATAAAGGATTTAATTTAAAATCTAATATTAAGAAAGAGAGAGGAGAAAGAATTTTGAAGAAATTATTATTATTTCTAGCAGCGTTTTCGTTAACGTTGGGTCTTGCCGCTTGTGGCGGTGGAGACGATGACACACCCGTTGATGATAACAATCCACCAGAGATCACTGGTGTCACTGACATCACTGTAACTCTAGGAGAAAGCTTCGATGCACTTGATGGTGTATCTGCATCTGATGAAGAAGATGGAGATTTAACATCGGACATCTCTGTTACTGGTACAGTTGATACTGACACTAACGGTACTTATACATTAACGTATACAGTTACTGATAGTGAAGGTGAAGTTACAACTGTTACCCGTGAAGTTACTGTATCTGACGCAAATATTACGTATGAGGCTCCAGAAGATGGATTCTATAACTTTAAATTTGCTGATACAGAACTAAGACATGACTTTATGGCTGCGGCTGAAAAGTACTTAATGAACAATATGTATGCAGGTGTTCCGCTATTTGCAAATGGTGGATTTAACTTGTATAGTTCTCGTATCCAATTACCTGTTGAAGAATATGTAGCAGTTATGGGATATGGTACAGCATTCGCTACAATGAGCGAAGATGACTCTACTGTATTAATGGATGATGGTGAGTTTGGTAATGCTGGTGAGTACACATACCGTACGTGGATTAGTACAAACCCTGGAACTTTCAACCAATGGAAGTATGACACTTCAACTGATAGTGACTTAATGGGTGAATACTATGACGCACCTTATGTTTATGTTTACAATGAAGACAAAACTGGTTACGATGTAGTACCTTCAATGGCTTCTGGATTACCTGTTCCAGGTGACGATAAAGAGTTAACTGACACTGGTAAAGAGGTTGCGAATACTTGGCAAATCTCAATCCGTGATGACTTAGAATGGTATATGCATCCAGACGTTGATACTAACGCATTTGACTATGACGAAGTAATCGACGCAAATGACTTTGTTGATACATACAAATTAGCATTAGAAGAAAACTGGTTCCGTGCTATTTCTGGTGGTGGAGACTTTGTAACAAGTTCTAACGCTATCGTTGGTGCTGAAGCATTCGCTAATGGTGAAGGAGATTGGGAAGACGTTGGTATTACATTAATCGACGATCATACAATCGAATTTGAATTTGTTGATCAACAATCTGAGTGGAACGTTAAGTATTGGTTAAGTTCATTTGTTATGACTCCAATTAACCTTGAGTTATACGAATACCTTGGTGAAGGTTTAGGCGAAGATGAAACTAACCCATACGGTACAAGTCCTACAACAATTGGTATGACTGGACCTTATGTATTGGATTACTATGAAGCAGACAAAATGATCCGCTTCGTTAAGAATGATGTATTCCATACACCTGACTTATATTTCTACACAGGTAAAACATATGCGCGTATTGATGATTCTGAAATCGCATTCCAAGAATTTGAAGCTGGAAAATTAGATGCTGTTTCACTTCCAACTGAGAAGTATGAACAATATCAAAACCATCCAGGTTTAAAACAAGTTCCTGGTGCGACAACTTTCCGTATTATGATTAACGGATTAGGAACTCAAGAAGCACAAGATGCTGAATTCCCTGATGGAGATTGGACTCCAGAGCCTATCTTAGCTAACCAAGACTTCAAGATGGCAATGTTCTTTGCTATTGACCGTCAAAAATTAGCAGAAGAAGTATTGAAAACAAGTACGACTAACATGTACTTATTCAGTGATGCTTACTTAGTAGACCCTGAATTAGGTATCCCTTATCGTTCAACTGAACAAGGTGAATCTGTTGGTGAAGGATTATCTCCAAGTACTTATGGATATAACTTCGACGCGGCTCAAGCTTTATTCAAAAACGCTGTTGAAGATTTAATTGCTGATGGTGACTTAACTGCTGGTACAGCAGATGACTATGAAGTTATCACAATTGAATTTAACTACTTCAGTGATTCAAATGCCCAAGTATTATTATTTGAATACTTAAAACAAGCATTTGAAAGTGCATTTGTTGATGATGAAAATTATGTAATGGTAGAATTAGAAGGATATCCTAAAGATTTCCCTAGTATCTATTATGACTACATGATGATTGGTCAATTCGATCTATCTATCGGTGGTATTAGTGGTTCTACATTAGATGCAGCAA
>JAASSV010000070.1 GCA_021767685.1 Caryophanales bacterium
CATTGTTTTACGTGCTTCTGATTTATTTCCCATTTTGCGAATAACATCAGCTTGTGGACCGATAAAGCGTAGTCCAACCTCTTGACATAATTCCGCAAAATCTGCATTCTCACTTAAAAATCCAAATCCCGGATGAATCGCTTCTGCATGGGTTTCAATCGCAGCACTAACAATGTTTTCCATATGCAAGTACGAGTCACTGCTTTTGGCACCACCAACACAAACTGCCTCATCGGCGATTTGGACATGTAAACTTTCTTGATCAACATCACTATAGATCGCAACCGTTGCAATCCCTAATTGCTTACACGCTCGGATAATCCGAACAGCAATCTCACCTCGATTTGCAATCAATACTTTTTGGAACATTATGCTTCAATCTCCAATAATACTTCACCGTACTCAACCATTGTCGCGTCTTTAACATGAATTTTAACAACTTTTCCACTCACAGGAGCCGTTATCTCATTCATAACTTTCATCGCCTCAACAATACAGAGTGTATCTCCTTTATTCACATGTTGGTTTAAAGACACAAAGGGATTACTTTCTGGTGATGGACTTTCATAATATGTCCCAACCAATGGTGCTTTGACTAAAACATTGGTGTTTTCTTCCTCTGCCTTTGGCGCAGCAGTAGACACGTCTTCTGTTGCTACTGCTGTATTGGCCGCCGGCACTAAAGAGGAAGAGATATTATTATTAGTTTTTCCTTCTTTTTCTAATTTTAATGAAAACTCGTCATTACTCAATTCTAATTTATGAACTTTAGAATTCTCAAATTCTTTTAAAATATTCTTAATTTGACGTAAATCCATAATATCCTCCTCAGATACTTTGAAACTCAAATAATTCTGTGGTTAAAAAAATAACGTTTTTTTTATTTGTTGTTTTCGATATAATCAACAATCGATTGAACCGTTGTTAACGATTGCGCTTTTTCATCACTAATTTCTAGATCAAACTCATCTTCTAATGCCATAATAAGTTCTACTGCATCTAATGAGTCTGCTCCAAGATCATCTGTTAAGCTCGCTTCAAGTGTTACTTCTTCTTTGTCAACACCTAACTCTTCAGCAATAATGTCTTGTAATTCTTCAAATACCATAATTATCCTCCTATCTTTCTAAATTATATCCTATTCTATCCAAAAAAAAAGGACTTGTCAAATCCTTTTGAAGTTCAAAGTATCAATTTCATTTTCATATCGATACTCGCTCATATGTTACGTGTGAACGTATGCGCACATATGCATACATTGCGACTGAAATTTTCAGTAAATCACCAACTACGTATAAGGAGAATCCCTTTAAAATTAGCCAAATACTCGTTCCACCAACAAACGCTAAATATGCGGCTCCGCTCATATAAATAATTCCATTTGCAATTACCAAAATAACGAAAACACTTACATGATTTTTATTTAAAAAATTTATGTTTTTCATTATTGAGACGAAATATGCAGCTATTATAAAGCCAATCAGAAATCCTAAACTTTTACTAAGTACCACACCAAGTCCACCAGTAAAACCACTTAGAATTGGTAATCCAATCATTCCTAATAGCACATAAATACTCATACTAATGAACGCTTTTTTTGGTGTCAATAATAATCCCGCCAATAACACAAACAACGTTTGCAAGGTAATTGGTGGTAAACTCCCAATAGGAATCACAATCCCTGCCGTTGCGGCCATTAAAGCGGGAAAAATGGCGATCTCGGTTAAGTCCTTTGTTCTACTTGTCATAATACAACTCCTCTAATGTAATCTCATCCATTGATACGAGTCGAAATGTATCATTAAATGATATTTGAAGTAATCCCTTACGGGTTATCTTTGTAATGGTTGCCTTGTGCCCTTGAAACTTTATCTGTTTACCAATCACGTAAGAATTTGATATATATTTTTGATACAGCTGTTCTTCATTATCCTTTACTGTTTCATTACATGCTTTTACAAAGGCATAAAGGATATCCAGTGGGTCGAAAAGATAGCCTGTCTCCATCTTGATACTCGTTGCTTTTGCTTCCAAGGTTTCAAATTGTTCTTCTTGGACATTGACACCCACTCCAATAATCACCTTGTTTTCCTTTGTTTCAATTAAAATACCCGCAATCTTTCTCCCGCGAACCATAATATCATTAGGATATTTAATTTTCGCATCTAATCCAAATTCACCAAGAGCTTTTACGAGTACGGTACTTGCACGCATGACATATGAAAAATTACTCTCATAGTTCTTATCTAATAAAAAACTAAAAAAGAGATTTCCTTCATTACTAATCCATTGCTTTCCCCGTCTACCCTTACCTGCAATTTGTCGTTTTGCAGTAACGATTGTACCATCTTCTAACTCATCAAGGTGTTCTTTAATGTAGTCATTGGTACTATTTACTGATGAAAAAAAGAGAATATCTTTACCTATCATTTCCCCCCACCTCCTTATGCAATAAGTCTAATTCTTTTTACTTTGAATGTCAAATGAAATCAATCAGTATGACAAAAACTGTTTGGATTAACGCATACAAAAAGCAAGTAACCGAGAGATTACTTGCTCTATTTTTTATTTACCAGCTTTCGCTTTTTTTATGTTTTTCTTCAGTTCTCTTTCTGCTTTTGCAAAATCAAAGTTACGCTTTCGATTTTCTTCAAGCCGTTCTTCACGAACTGTATTTAAATGGTCCATTGCACTCTCTTTACTCATTCCAACATGTGCTTCTTGAGCGCTGACATTAACAATATTATTGTTATGTTCAACAACACCATTAATGATGACAGTGAAGAGTTCTTGTTCTCCACGAACCATTTTGACATAGCCTTTATCAATTGATGATATGATGGGAATATGATCTTTTAAAATCGCAAACTCACCATTCATTTGTGATGAGACAACAACATAATCAACATCTTCGTTATAGAGTTCACCACTTGGGGTTACGACATTTACTTTCATCTTTCCACCTACTTCATTGATTCAGCTTTTTTGATGGCATCTTCAATACTACCAACTAAACGAAAGGCTTCTTCAGGTAAGTGGTCGTACTCACCGTCTAATAATGCTTTAAATCCTTTTATTGTATCTTCCACTGATACATATGTTCCTGGTTGACCAGTAAACTGTTCAGCAACATGGAAGTTCTGACTTAAGAATAAACGAATCCGTCTTGCACGATGTACAACAAGTTTATCTTCTTCACTTAATTCATCCATCCCTAAGATGGCAATGATATCAAGTAATTCGTTGTAACGTTGGATTGTCCGTTGTACTTCACGAGCAACATCATAGTGTTCTTGTCCAACAATTTCAGGTGCTAAAGCACGTGATGTTGAAGCAAGGGGATCTACCGCTGGGTAAATACCTTCCTCACTGATTTTACGTGACAAGTTTGTGGTTGCATCTAAGTGGGTAAAGGTTGTAGCTGGGGCCGGATCTGTATAGTCATCCGCTGGTACATATACTGCTTGGATAGATGTAATAGATCCTTCTTTAGTTGATGTAATACGCTCTTGTAATTTCCCCATTTCGGTTGCTAATGTCGGTTGGTATCCTACGGCACTTGGCATACGTCCAAGTAAGGCAGATACTTCAGAACCTGCTTGTGTAAAACGGAAAATATTATCAATAAAAAGTAGTACATCTTGCTTTTCACGATCACGGAAATGCTCTGCCATGGTTAACCCTGTTAACCCAACACGCATTCTCGCACCAGGGGGTTCATTCATTTGACCGAATACCATTGATGTCTTTTTAATAACACCTGAATCTGTCATTTCATGATACAAGTCATTTCCTTCACGCGTACGTTCTCCAACACCGGCAAATACACTAATCCCACCGTGTTCTTGAGCAATATTATTAATTAATTCCTGAATTAAGACGGTCTTACCAACACCAGCTCCACCAAAGAGTCCAATTTTACCCCCTTTGATATAAGGCGCAAGTAAATCAACAACTTTAATCCCTGTTTCAAGAATTTCAACTTCACTACTTAATTCATCAAGTTTTGGTGCAGGACGATGAATTGGATCGCGTTGAACGTCGTCAGACAGTTCTCCTTTTCCATCAATCTCATCACCAAGCACATTGAATATTCTTCCTAATGTTTCATTACCAACTGGGACACTAATTGGCGCTTTGGTGTCCACAACTTCCATCCCACGAACAATCCCATCAGTTGAATCCATGGCAATTGTACGAACGACATTGTCACCAAGATGTAATGATACTTCTAGGGTTAAATCAATGGCTACATTATGGTTATCCTCTGCGTCAACGTTAATTGTTAAGGCATGGTTAATTTCAGGCAGTTCTTCTTCAAATTTAACGTCAATGACAGGTCCCATGACCTGTGTGACTTTACCTTTGTTCATCAAATTCCTCCTCTAGTTAACGGCATTGGCGCCACCAATGATATCTGTTAACTCAATTGTAATTGCAGCTTGACGGGCACGGTTATAATGCAGCTGTAAATCTTGAATTAATTCTTCTGCATTATCGGTTGCACTCTTCATCGCTGTCATCCGTGATGCATGTTCACTCGCTTTGGCATCTAAAATGATTCCATATAACGTATTTTCTACATACATCGGCACTAAATGATTGATAATCTCTTGTGGGTTAGGTTCGTAAGCATAGATATCTTTTAGTGTGGATTGTGGTTCTTCTTCGGTTTCATCATCTGTATCATTTTGGGTTACTGGTAAAATATCAAATGATTCAACTTGTTGTGTGATTGTATTAATGAAATGATTATAATACACAACGACTTTATCAACTTGACCACTTAGGAAAGCAGTCATAAATAAATCAGTTATTTCACGGAAATCAATGAATTGAATATCATCGCGGACATTGATTGGCTTATCATTTAAAAGCGTATAATTTTCACGTTTCGCAAAACTCATTGCTTTATGGCCAATTGGTGCAACAATAAACTCTTCGTTACTGTTATGGTGTTCTTTAATATGTGCTTTAAATGCTTTAAATACACTTGAGTTATATGGTCCAGCAAGACCACGATCACTCGATACAATCACATAACAGGTAACTTCCACCTCGTGTTTAACAAGCATTGGATGTGAGACATCCTCCGATGTTTCTAACACATTATCGATCATTTCTTGAAGTCGATACATAAGTGGTTGATAATCTCTCATTAATTTTTCGGCTTTTTTTAACTTACTGGCACTTACCATATGCATCGCTTTGGTAATCTGTGATGTCTTTTTGGTTGCGTTAATTCTTGATTTTATTTCTCGCATTGATGCCATACAAACACCACCTTATACAAAGACTTTTTTGAAGCGTTCTAACACATCATCGAGTTTGTCAGTATCTGGTAATTTTTTCGTTTCAACAATCTCTTTTAATAGTTTACTACCAGTATCATCTTGTTCGAAATACTCATGAAGTTCCGTTTCAAAACGATCAATGTCTTCAATTTTTATATCATCTAAATATCCATTTGTTAACGCATAGATACTTAATACTTGTTTTTCAACAGCTAATGTTTCATGCAATCCTTGTTTAAGAATTTCAACAGTACGTTTACCACGTTCTAAACGCGCTTTTGTCGCGTCATCTAGGTCACTACCAAATTGTGTAAATGCTTCTAACTCACGGTAAGCAGCTAAATCTAAACGTAAGGTACCTGAAACTTTTTTAATTGCTTTAATTTGCGCAGCTCCCCCAACACGAGATACCGATAACCCGGCATTAATCGCAGGACGAACCCCACTGTAAAATAAATCACTTTGCAAGAAGATTTGCCCATCAGTAATACTGATTACATTTGTCGGGA
>JAASSV010000071.1 GCA_021767685.1 Caryophanales bacterium
CATCACTGGTGGATTCCCAATCGGGGCTCCAACAAACGGTATGCGGATTATAGATATAGAATAGAAAAGCTGAAATTTCAGCTTTTTTATTTTTCCTATTGCATTATTATTTTTAGTATGGTACTATACAAAGTGTAATACCATACAACGTATTGTAATTGACAATATATAATGTGTACAAAGGAGGGTTTTATGAGCGCACAATTAAAAAAAGGTGTTTTAGAAATGGTTGTATTGAGTAAAGTTGATATGAAAGATCGTTATGGATATGATATCTATCAAGAAATATCTAAAAATATGGCGATAAGTGAGAGTACAATTTATCCAATACTTAGAAAAATGACGAAAGATGGGTATACAGAAACCTATCTTAGAGAATCAAGTGTTGGCCCGGCACGTAAGTATTTCCGGTTAACTACCAAAGGGGAAGAACGGTTGATTGAGTTAAAACAGGATTGGGCAAAGTTTCAGCGAGTTGTGAATAAAATGATAAGGAGTGATCGCTATGAATAAATTGAAATTTTTAAATGAATTAAATCAAAGACTTAGTGTCTTAGATAAAGAAGAACGTCGAGAAATTATCGCCTTTTATGAAGAACGGTTTCATACAGGTGTTAACTACGAAAACCGCACAGAAGAAGAAATCTTAGCGGAGTTAGAATCACCAGAACGGATTGCTAAGAATGTCTTAGAAGAGTATGGTGTTAGTCAAAAGTATGTAAAATCTAAAGAAGAACGTTATAGCAATATCAATACGGCAAGTGTTGTTGGGATTATTATATTTGATGTACTAATCGCAACATGGTTAATTCCAACATTGTTTGCCATTGTGGTATCAGTATTCGGATCAATGTTATCGTATATTAGTGTTGTTCCACTGATGATTGGTCAGAGAACCTTTTATGATGAGTTCTTATTTGCCTTTTTAACCGCAGGGTATGTCTTATTACTACTGTTTGGATTTGTGGTCTTAGAAGCCGCGTTATACGTGATGCGTAAAGTGATTATTTGGCATCTCAATGTCTTTAAACTTAAAAAGCGTGATAAGTACATTAAAGGGTTAAGTAAACTTAGTGTTGATCGTTGGTTTAAACGTCATAAACTGGTTCGTAAACTGAAAAATTTTGCGTTAATTGGGGCGATCGTTACGATTGTGTATACAGGAGTTTGGCTCTTTGGTAATCAAGAAGAAGTTTTAGCATATTATCAATATGATGAGTTACAAGTTGATACGTATGAGTTAGATGTTACTGATGATATCGCCAATAATGAAGAGTGGGATATTGTGACTGATTTAGAGTGGATGGATATTGATGTTGTCTTATCAGATGATGATAGTATTCATGTCTATCACCAATATAATAAGTTAAATGAGTTCAGCGCAACCATTGATGATGACACAAATCAAATCATCATTACAGAAGCGCATAATAATCAAATCTTTAGTTGGGATATTTCAACACTCATTAATTTAATCGGAATGAAAAAAGAGTTACGTATTGAAGTGCCTCAAACTTTGTTACTAGATGAAATCACTGTTGAAAATGTTAGTGGCGATATTGATATTGATAATATTGATGCAGAGTCATTAACCGTTCAACTCACGAATGGAACCATTGAGTTGCAATATATTGATGTGACAACAGACATCATCATTAATAACACAAATGGTGACATTAGTGTCTTAGATAGTACATCAGCAACGAACGGAACTCTAGATATCCACAATGTAAATGGTCGAATCGCTGTTAGACGATCTACCTTTGGGGACTATGACATTGACAATGATAACGGGGATATTGTTCTAACAAACTTGAATACTGTGAATCAAGATGGTGTCTCTTTAGTTGCCGATAATATTAATGGAGATATTGAGTTAACAAATGTATACATCTTAGATATTACCTGTGATAATACGAATGGTGATATTGAATACTACAATGATGACACAGGATTTGTACCTAATTCATTCGATGCGGACACAGTAAATGGTAATGTTTCAACGAATACGGATTAAAACTATTGACAACGAATAAATAACTATGGTATTATTATTCCGACCGACCGTTCGGTCGGGATTTTTATTATAGGAGGATTTACATGAAGAATTTAGCATCTTATTCAGTTAACAGAGCCATTACTGTCTTTATGGCAGTGATTATTGTTATTGTGTTTGGGGTGGTATCTTATACCAACTTAACCACAGATTTATTACCAAGTTTAAATATTCCTTATAGTGTTGTTGTGACGTATTATCCTGGAAAAAGTCCAGAGGAAGTTGAGCAATTGGTCACAAGACCAATCGAAGAAACGCTTGCGACAACATCTAATGTTAAAGAAATGACATCGACATCCAGTGAGAATGTCTCGATGGTCATTATGGAGTTCAATACCGATACATCAATGGATAGCGCAGTATTAGAAATGCGTGAAAATCTGGATATGACGGTATCGAGTCTTCCCGATGATGTCATGGATCCAATGATTATAAAACTGAATCCTGACTTAATGCCTGTGATGCAGTTGAGTGTATCAAAAGATGGTGTGAGTGAACAGGAGTTAACAACATATGTTAATGAAGATGTTATTCCATTAATTGAACGGATTAATGGCGTAGCAAGTGTGTCTATTTCGGGAGCTTTTGAAAGTGATGTCCATATTGTATTAGATGAAACAGCCATTGAGACAATTAACACACAATTAGAAACAATGTATGACGCTATGCCAGTGGCGCCAAGCGATCCTATGTACTTAGACAAAGAACTTATTGAGAATATACTAGCGGCACAAAATATTAGTTTTCCCGTTGGTTATGTCAATATAGAAGGGGTAGATTACCTTGTTCGTGTGGGAGATGATTTTGCTAGTGTTGATGCATTAAATGACTTAACGGTATTAAATTCACCTGGTCTTGCGGCACTTAATATTGATCCGTTAGTCGTCACGCTAGATGATATCGCTGATGTTACCTATGTTAATGCCAATGATACGGCATATTCAAAAGTAAACGGTGAAAATGCGATAAGTATTACCGTACAAAAAAGTAGTGCGACACCGACAACAGATGTAACAAATGAAATTAATGATTTAATCGCTGAGATTGAAAGCGATGATGGGACAGAAGTTACCGTATTACTTGATCAAGGTAAATACATTGAACAAGCGACAGGTAGTGTCTCAAATAATCTTTATATCGGGGCAGTACTAGCGATAATCGTCTTGCTGATATTTTTAAGAAGTGCGCGAGCAACCTTTATTGTTGGGATTAGTATTCCAATCAGTTTATTATTTGCGATTGTCTTAATCTACTTCTCAAATATCACATTAAATATTATTTCATTAGGTGGTCTTGCCTTAGGTATTGGGATGTTGGTTGATAACTCTATTGTTGTTATGGAGAATATCTTTAGATTAAAACATGAAGGTAAAAGTAATAAAGAAGCTGCGATTCAAGGGGCAAAACAAGTTGCGGGCGCAATTACCGCATCAACAATCACAACCATTAGTGTGTTTATCCCTGTCTTGTTCATTGAAGGATTTATTAGAGAAATCTTTATTGAGATGGCGTATGTTATTGCGTATAGTTTATTTGCGTCATTAGTTATTGCTTTAACCCTAGTCCCAGCTATATCTTCAAAGGTATTAAAAACAAAAGAAGTATCCTCTAAAGAACCAAAATATAAATCAGTGTATGAACGTGTTTATCAGTTTGCCTTTAGATTTAAAGGATTGGTGTTAGGATTGGTTGTCTTGTTGTTTGTTGGGTCGCTTTATGTCTCGCAAACAAAAGGGTTTGAATACTTCCCACCTTCAGATGAAGGTGAGATAGTGGTATCTGTAAATAATCCTGTTGATAATCCGTTATCTTATAATGAGTTCACCGATGTTTTAGATGAGTTAAATGACGACTTATTAGCAATAGATGATGTGGAAACGGTGGGGATTACACTAGGATCAATGCAAGGGATGTTCTTTGGCATGAGTGATCAAAATAGTGCCTCTGTGAATGTCTTATTACATGATAATCGTGATGATACAACAGCCACAAATGAACAGAAGATTAAGACCTTACTTGATAATGAGTATACTATGGTGAATACCACGATTTCTGGATCACAGCAACAAACAGAAATGCTGACGGGTAGTGGTCTGCAAGTCGATCTTATTGGATATGATCTAGATATGTTACAGGATGAAGCTATTGCGATTAGTGATGTCATCAGAGGCATTGAAGGGGTAGCAGAGGTAGATGATGGTATTGGTATTTTAGCTGATGAAATCCAAGTAACTGTTGATAAAGCAACAGCCATCCAACATGGGTTAACAACAGCTCAGGTACTCGGTATTGTCTCAGGATCTTTAGCATCAGAATCCGTTATTACAACAATCAATGAAGAAGGAAACTTATATGATGTCTATGTCCTTGATAGTGAGTCACATGTTGATGCGCCAAGTTTAACTGTTAGTGATATTGAAAACCTTGTGGTAGGAACAAATATGTCCACAGGAGATCCGCTTTTCGTAAGTGATGTTGCAACAGTAGAATTACAAAAAGGCTTAAGTAGCATTAACCATATTGACGGTAATCGTTCACTTACCATTGATGTTGATTTTGAAGATGGCGCTAATGTCACTGAAGTATCTAATGTGATTAATGATCAATTAGAAGATTATGAGTTACCAGATGGATTTGATTATACGGTTAGTGGAGAAAACGAAGAAACTATGGAAGCATTTGAAACGCTCGGGCTTGCCCTAGTTCTTGCGATTGTTTTAATCTATATGATTATGGCATCACAGTTTCAATCGCTTAAATACCCATTCATTATCATGTTCACGTTACCACTTGCGTTTACCGGTGGGTTCGCAATACTCTATATTGCCAATATGCCATTAAGTGTTGTCGCATTAATTGGGTTTGTTATTCTTGTGGGAGTCGTTGTTAATAACGGGATTGTGCTTGTCGATTATACCAACCAATTGGTTGATGAAGGATACTCAGTTGAAGATGCGTTACTTGAGGCTGGAAAGACACGCCTTCGTCCAATTGTTATGACCGCATTAACGACTATTCTTGCATTAATAGGGATGGCGCTTGGTTTAGGACAAGGCGCAGAAATGATGCAACCTATGGCAATTACAACTATTGGGGGATTATTATATGCTACGGTCTTAACGTTACTGATTGTCCCAATTATGTATTACTTACTCTATAAGTATGCGAAACGTATATTGTTAAGTCTATTAGGTGGTGCATTGTTGATCGGGGCGATTATCGTCTTTATCGTATTAGGTAATGCATTATATGCTTTTGTACTGGCACTCTTAGGTGTGATATCTTTAGGCCTTGTTATCTATGACTTTATTAAGTATGGTGTCAGTTATGAATAGACGACAAGAGATTATTGACGCCCTCTTAGACATGATAAAAAAGGAGGGCTTAACGGTTAACTTTACAATGTCGGAGTTAGCGCGGAAAGTTGATATAGGGAAAAGTACAATATATGAGTACTTCTCAACCAAAGAAGATGTCATTCAAGCAGCAATTACGCAATTGTTTGAACAAATGATTGAAACAATCTTCAATCAACCTTTTGATGATACACATGATTTTGAGTCTTTGTTTAAAGAGCAGCTCAGATTTATGTTTGAACTCAATGATCAAAAGAAATATATTATGCGTTATATTCAAATGGAGTATGAACATTCATTTCCTAAGTTCATACAGCCCTCAATGATTCAAAAAATGCAACAATTACGACTATTTTACGAAGAACGGTTCGCAAATATCATCAAAAAAG
>JAASSV010000072.1 GCA_021767685.1 Caryophanales bacterium
ATATTGGATCAGTTTCAGTGACATATACTTCAATTTGATCGGCAACCCCCTGATGTGATTCAGTCAGTAAAGGTTCATTGTACATGCTTAAATTATCTATTTCATATGTCGATACTAACCCCTCGTTAAAGTTGATGCGCACATATCCAACAAACTCCCCATTAGCGCTTGATTGTATTTGCGGAATGCCCCCGAGTAGGTTTGTGTAGGATTGATGAGAATGTGCGTTAAAGATAACGTCAATCCGTTCGGTACTCTCTAACGCAAGTAAATCAGGATTAATCTCTCCGGTTTCATGAGCTAAAGAAATAATGATATCACAGTCTTCTTCAGTCCGTAAATAATCACTGTAATATGCGATCAATGAGACGCTATCACGAAACTCATAACCTTCGACATATTTCGTCGCAATCGAATATTCTAAGGTATCGCCAATGGTACCTATAATTCCAATACGTTTTTCTCCTTTTTCAATAATTGTATACGGATCAACATATTCGGGTATATCATCGGTACCTTCATAAAAGATATTTGCGCCGAGGAAAGGAAAAGTGGCTTCGCCATTATCAAGGTTACCATCGCGGTAGTCTAATACCTGATCAAGTCCCCAATCGAATTCGTGATTCCCAATTACCATCGCATCCATTCCGATTAAGTTCAGTAACTCAATAGTAGATTCGCCATAGTAATAATTTGATAGCGCAGATCCTTGTAATAAGTCACCACCACCCAAAAATAAGACATTATCTGGATGTTGTTCTTTTTGGGTTAAGACAAGGTTGCCAATTTTAGCAAGGCCAAGTTCATCATCGTCATATAAGATAGCACCATGCAAATCATTGATGTAATAAATATCAATAAAATCAGTTGGTGTTTGAGTAGTATTGTCATCTTCTTCAATACAATCAATATGATTTGGATACTCATTACAATCAATCGTGTCATCTGTTGTTTCTGGAGAACATCCGGTAATCAGTAGGAGCGTTAATAATAGTATTAGTATGCGTTTCATCGATATCACCTTTCTGTTAACATTAAATTATATCAGTTAATCAAAAAAAAGACAATTATTAAAACTGTCTTTTAATAGAAATAACATAAGGGGACGTTGTATGATTTAATAAACGATGATAGGTTACATAGTATTCTTGTGGTGATAGAGTCGTAAGCATCGTTTTTAGCTGTGTAGATTCTGTTTTACCAGCGGGATGTCCAATATATATCACTAAGACAATCAATCCACCCTTAGCTAGTCTTGGAAGCAAGTTTTCGATCGCTTTAATGGTTGTACTCGCAGTCGTTGTGATAGATTTATCGCCACCTGGAAGATAGCCAAGATTAAACATAACAAAATCAATCAGACCTTCAACATGCTGGGTGATAGTTTCATGACTATCTCGGATGAGTCTTACATGTTTTATTCCTGATTGCGTTAATAGATTTTTGGTTGCTTTTATAGCTGATTCTTGAATATCAAATGCAGTAACATGGTTGGATATATTAGCTAAAAAAAGTGTGTCATTACCATTGCCACAAGTCGCATCTACAACAATACTATCAGGGGTTATATGATCTCTAGCAAGTTGATGTGCATAGTCTAATATTGGATTCATTGGGATCACCTAGTCTTATTGTACAAGATTCACTAAGGGATGTCTATACAATTTAGATTGTAAGCAAACTATTTGCTAAAAAGGATAGAATAAGATACTATAGTTATGGAAATAAAAAGGAGTGAAATCATGTTAGTAGAATTAAAACCAAATGAACGTGTACAAGATTACTTAGAAGAGGGTAAAATTGCTGTTGTTAAATTTGCAACAACTACTTGTCCTCCATGTAAGATGTTAAAACCTGTATTTGAAAAATTATCAAAAAAATCTGACTTAGATAATGTTGTATTTATTGCTGCAAACGCTAACGAACACCCACAAGCACAAGAATATGGTGTCTCAAGCGTTCCAACGTTATTATTCTTCAATGGTGATAAAGTCTTAGGACAAAATGTTGGATTTGTACCAGAAAAACCATTACAAGATTTCTTGTTAAAACTTGAACGCGATGAACTACCGGCTAGTTAATCTAGTTAAATAAACTCAGGAGTAATTCCTGAGTTTTTCTTTTTGCCGTGCGTTTTTCATTGAAGTATGTTAGAATAAACTTAACTAAATAAAGAAAGGAGAATGCTATGAATACAATATCCATTGCTATTTATTTAGATGTTGAAAATATCCAGGGAATGATTAACTTTGAAGATTTGCTTGATGACATCCGCTTAAAAGTTATTAATGAATTTGACGATATTGATAAAGTGGTTTTTGGTCTTAAAAAAGCGATTGGTGAAAGCAATAATTTGAAACGCTTTCGCAGTGATTTGAGTGAATTAAATTTTACAATAGAAGATGCCCCTCACATTGTTAATAAGAAAAATCGGGCAGATTTAATTATAAGTGTTGACGCGTTAGAAAAATTACATGTTGGAAATCCTGAATTTGATTTATTTGTTTTCTTAACAAGTGATTCGGACTATTCAATCGTAATGAACACATTACGTCGTTTCAATAAACAAGTCTGGTTAGTCGGAACTGAAGATGATTCACAAAGAACTGTCTTTAAGTCTTCAACTGATCAAATTCTGATTATTGATGATTATCGTGATGTTCAATATAAGAACCATAATGGTCATAAGAAAACAAGTAATAATCGAAGTGGGTTTGCGAAACTGAAACCATTCCTAAGTGATCGTGTCAATAAGCGTGCATTAGCTGCTATGTTAAAAGTCATGCGGTCATATCAGGAAGAAAAGATTTATACAACACTAGATACCAATAACCGTTTTCGACAAATTGAACGGAACTTAAACTTAAGTCAAACGAAGTTTAAGAAGTTTAAAGCGATTTATCGTGTGTTAGAAGAAGCACGTGTGATTGAATTTGAAGAGAATTCATCACATCGGTTCACCATTAATGATAAGAAAAAAGTCATTAAATACTTAAACTTGGTCTTGCAGAGCAATAAAAAATCGTAAAAAAAATTGTTTTGCTATTCATAAAAAAGATTTTCTATGATAAAATAATGATACCAATCTGTTTTTGAAAGGGGCGAAATAATGAGTAATATTACAATTCGAAAGGCGAAAGAGTCTGAAGTATCTAAAGTACTATACTTTATTCAAGCACTAGCGAAATATGAGCGTATGCGTAAATACGTAAAAGCGACTGAAGAGGATATATTAAACAGCGTATTCAAAGAAGATCGAGCAGAGGTTATATTCTTATGCCGCGACGATGAACCAATCGGGTTTGCTGTTTATTACTATGCATTTTCAACCTTTTTAGCACGTCCGACATTACATTTAGAAGATTTCTATGTTGAAAAAGAAGAACGTGGAAAAGGATTTGGACATAAAGTATTATCTTGGTTGGCTAAAGAAGCATTAGATAATAACTGTCTTAGATTTGAATGGAACTGTCTAGAGTGGAATAAACCATCAATGCGCTTCTATGAAGCATTAGGTGCTAAACCATTACGTGGTTGGGTACCATATCGTTTAGATGGAAAAGAACTTGAAGCATTAGCAAAAGAAGCTGAAGAGGCGTAAGCCTCTTTTTTTTTGAATAATATGAAACCGCTACCATGCTTTACGCTAGATGTTTATGTGATATACTATAACTGTAATACAAAGAAAGTAACAAGACTATGATAGAAGGTGACTTATGAATTTTTTTGTCTATCACGAAGCAAAAAGTAAATTTGCCTACATGTTTGATGAGAATACTGTCCATTTGCGTGTTCAAGCAAGTAAAGACCATATTCATCAAATTGATGTGATTTATGGCGATCCTTTCTTTTGGCGACCAAAAGAAGATGATCCAGAAACATGGGAATGGAAGGCAGAGACAAGCGAGACGCTGTCTTTAGAAAAAGAGTATGAGACACAACAATTTGATCATTACTTTATTGCAGTAAAACCACAATATAAACGATTGAAATATGCTTTTATCATTAATAAACGTTATTTATATGGTGCTAGAGGTGTCATTGATTTAGAATCGACACCATCCGCTAAAACAGATTTATTTAACTTTTTCAATTTTCCTTATTTGAATAAAGAAGATTTATTTGATGCTCCAAAATGGGTAGAAGATCAAATATGGTATTCAATTTTTCCTGAACGGTTTGCCAATGGTAACCCTGATAACGACCCTGAAGGGACGTTACCTTGGGGTGAGACAGAATCATACGATAACAAGTTACGTTTTGGTGGAGATTTAGAAGGCATAATTGAACACCTTGACTATATCAAATCATTGGGAGTTACGGGAATCTATATGACCCCTATCTTTGACTCTGATTCATCACATAAATATGATATTAATAATTATAAAAAAATTGATCCGGCGTTTGGTGATAATGAAACCCTTGGTCGATTAGTAGAAGAAGCACATAAACGTGACATGAAAGTTATGCTTGATGCAGTCTTTAATCATTGTGGATTCCGTCATCCATTTTTCCAAGACGTATTAAAGCATGGTAAGAACTCAGAGTACTTCGGATGTTTTCATGTGATTAATCCAGATAAATCCCTATTACCGTTTGATATCGAGCCCGGGGAGACTTTATCAGATAAACAAATGACATTTTGTCGAGAATACCCAGATGCGATTAATTATCGTACGTTTGCCTTTACACCAAAGATGCCTAAATTAAATACAGATCATCCATTAATGAAAGAACATTTATTAGAGGTTGCTAAGTATTGGATTGAAACCTATGATATTGATGGATGGCGACTCGATGTCTCAAATGAAGTGAGTCATCAATTTTGGCGGGAATTTCGTCAAGAAGTCAAATTGGTGAAACCAGATGCTTATATTGTAGGTGAGAATTGGGATAATTCTAATCCGTGGTTACAAGGCGATCAATATGATGCGGTCATGAACTATGAGATATTATTTCCGATATGGCAATATTTTGGTGTAAACACTGATCGACCAAATATAACAAAAACAACATTTATCGAACTCATTAATAAAGTCCTTACAGATTATCCGAAACATGTTTTAAAGTATATGTATAATTTGGTTGACTCTCATGATACTGCTCGGATAATGGAAATATGTGATTATGATACACGTCGTGTTAAGATGGTTTACTTATTCTTGTTTACCTTTCCAGGAGCGCCATCAATATACTATGGTGGTGAGGTAGGATTAGGTGGTAAACATGATCCTGATAACCGCCGATGCATGATTTGGGATGACACTAAGCAAGATACTGATTTAAAACAATTTCTGCAGCAACTAATTTCTATAAGACAAGAGAATCATGCCTTTAAGTCAGTAGATTATATCTGGCTAAAGACAGATAATCCACACATTTTAATTTTCCGTAAAGGGGACTTAACATTTATCTTTAATAACCATGAGCAAGAACAAACTATAGCTCTTCCTGAATCACTCGCATATAAACGTGTTAAAAATATTTTTTCTAAACAGAATATTAACCTCAAGTCAACATTGACGATATCTCCTTATCAGTTTCGAGTGTTCAGGTGAGTAAAAAGGTGGGGTGTAGAGTGTGTGTTATAACTTTACACCTTTTTTTCATGAAAAAAAGACCATCATTATGTGATGGTCTTTACTATTTGTTACTCTTCTTCAACAAAAATACTTCCGCCAATAAACTCGCGTAATAAACTATTGTTTGGTACATGATAATCCTCTATATCAACAAAGTATTTCATAAACTTAATGAGACGATTTGCGGTGATATA
>JAASSV010000073.1 GCA_021767685.1 Caryophanales bacterium
CCAACAGATTACCGTTGTAACTAATGGAGAAGATTGGGCCGGTGCTGTTTATGCAGGATATGATGAAAGCGCAGGAACTGACTTCCCAACTACATCATGGTTAGATAACTTTGAAGGTATTGATTTAACAAGTTATACATTATCAACAGTTGATGATGTCGCAGGTGTCTCAACCACAACTGGTGATTTACGCAGTTTAATCGAGACGATTGCTGACTATCATACCAATCAAATATTAGGAGGTAGTAACTAATGGCTAAAAAGCAAAAATCATTAGGAGAAATTTTCTCCGCAGGGCTATTTAAACAAAACCCTACCTTCGTACAATTTCTAGGAATGTGTCCAACACTTGCCGTTACCGGTAGTGTTGAGACCGCACTAGGGATGGGGGCAGGTGTACTCTTTGTCCTCGTGATGTCAAATATTATTATTTCATTAATTCGTAACTTTGTACCAAACGAAGTTCGGATTCCGATTTATATTGTTGTTATTGCGTCACTCGTTACCATCTTAGAGATGGTTATGAAGGCGTATGTCCCTGATTTAGCAGCTGATTTAGGAACGTTCTTAAGTTTAATTGTTGTAAACTGTTTAATCTTAGGACGTGCTGAAGCATTCGCATCAAAACATGGACCAGTTAAAAGTGCATTAGATGGTCTAGGAATGTCACTCGGATTTACCGGTGGGATTACTTTACTTGCTTTCTTCCGTGAATTATTTGGTGCCGGAAGCATTACCATTTGGGGAGACTTAGGAATTCAATTAATTCCTGAAAGTTACCAAATGGGTATCTTAGTTCAAGCAGCAGGAGCCTTCTTAGTCTTCGGTATCTTAGTTGCACAAATCAATAAAATTAAATTTGCGCGTGAAGATGCACAAAGCGAGGTGGCCTAGATGGAATATATTGCAATAGCATTTGGTGCAATCTTTGTTAACAACGTTGTCTTAAAGCAATTCTATGGACTCTGTCCATTCTTAGGAGTATCAACGAAGAAAAGTAGTGCCTTATCAATGGGTATGGCAGTTACGTTCGTTATTACCTTCTCAACAATGATTGCGTATGCACTTTACTCTCAAGTCTTAGTACCAAACGATATTACGTATCTCTCAACGATTACATTTATCTTAGTTATCGCGAGTTTCGTACAACTTGTTGAGATGTTTATTAAAAAGTTTAGTAGTTCAATTTATAGTGCCCTTGGGGTATACTTACCATTAATTACGACAAACTGTGCGGTTCTTGGGGTTGCGATTGATACAACGGTTAACTCAAGTAAACTGTTCAACACAACAACACCTGGATTCTGGCAAGTAACAGTATATGCGGTTGGGATTTCAATTGGATATGCGTTTGTCATCTTCTTATTCAGTGCGATTCGTGAAGAAATGGATGCTTACCCAATTAAACGTAACTGGCAAGGAATTCCAATTGCCTTAATCGTTGCGTTCATTATGGCAATGATCTTCTATGGATTTGGAGGGATTGTCTAATGACGACAGTAATTATACTTGCGTTAGTAATTAGTGCTAGTTTAGCGATTCTCTTGAGTTTAGCAAGTGTTGTATTCCACGTGGATGAAGATCCACGTTTACAAGATGTTGTCGACATGTTACCAAACCAAAACTGTGGGTTATGTGGTAACCCAGGGTGTCGTGCAATGGCACAAGCGATTCTAAACGAAGATGCGAAGTTAACCCAATGTAAACCGGGTGACCAAGCAATGCGTGAAGAAATCAAAGAATACTTAGAAACAACGCCAAATGAAGAAGGCGAGTTCGTTAAAGTTAAAATGTAATAATTAAAAAGTCATACTAGATTCTCATCTAATATGACTTTTTTTATTAATGTCCGTTTTAATCAAATACTTTCCCAATCGGTTGACCTTTTTTATTGAATTAAGAAATGTACTAATAAGTTCTATCATTTCCCCTAACAAGCTTTATTTAAATAACAGGATGTGAAGTAAGGTTAACTGTAATACATGCTTAGAAAGAAGTCTGATACACTTGTATGAGATGATTAATACATACATGTTAGTTTATTTATTTATCACTATTATATGAGTGAAATACACACTTGTAATAACGTTATTAAATAGTATATAAAGCAAAAAAAAGCACTCGCGAGAGTGCTTTTAAGTTTGTAAATAATTACTCAGTTGGAGTCGCTTCTGTTAACGCTTCGTTAACTGCAGCTTCCCAGTTGTCTACACCGATTGTTACACCAGCAACACCATCGATTGTACCTTCGGTAGCGTCAACTGTCCAGTCCCAAGTTTGTGTATCTACAATGGCAGCTTCCAATGCGTCAGCTTGAGCCCACCAATCTAATAATGTATCGTCAGCTACAGGGAAATCATCAGTATCATCATCAGGAGTATCGTTATCATCAGTATAACCTAATACCCAATCACCATCGATCATTACATAGTTCATTGGATAATCAGATGGACCTTCATAATCTCTTTTCATACTAATGAATGTATCAGTACCATGAGTGAAATGTGCAGCATCTAAGAATAAATCAACAATCATACTGTTTTCAATAGTAATCCATGCAGTATATCCTTCTTCATGACCGTAATAAACTCCATCTTCATACTCGTAAGGAGCAGCGTGAGCAGCAGCCCATTCTTCAGCAGTGATTGTCGTTTCTACAACACCTAAGTCTGAATCGCTTGCTTGAGCAATAGCGTCATTCCATGCGAAGACAAATCCTTCAGCACCAACAGTAACACCAGCAACTGAGTCAGGGTTATTGTCTGCATCAAATTCAATAACATGATGAGGAACTGTTAAAGCAGTCCAAGAAGAATCGAATGCTGTTTCAGTTAGGTCGATACCTTCCCAACCTTGGTTAGCCATTACATAATCAGCTAACATGTTAGCATGTTCGAACCATTCCATTGTGTCTCCACCTTCATCAGTGTTACCCATACCGTAATCATAACCTAAGTTTTGTTTAGTAGTTCCGCGATCGATTGCATCAAAGATTACATTTGCAATTCCACCTTTTTCGTTAACAACAACGATAGCCATATAATCTCCTACAGGATCGAATCCGTAGTAAGTACCTGGCGTATAGTCACCTTTAACGTCTGGGTTGATTACGTATGAACCATCACCAACAACCATGTTTGCACCATCGTAGTCAGAGATTCCACCAACGTTAATAACATTTTCGTAACCTAAGTCTTCTAATGCCGCTTTAACATACCCAGCGCGAGTACCGCTACCACACATTAAGAAGATTGTTTTGTCTGAATCAAATAATCCTTGTAAACCAGCTTGGCTTACGATATCTTCAGAAGCAAAATCCCAGTTACCATCAGTACGAACTAAGATGTTTTCATACTCAAGATAATCAAAGAAAGGAATAAACTCAAATCCACTAATGTAACCAGATTTCATTTTGTCATCCCAGTTACGTAAGTCAATGTATTGAGCGTCCTCTCTATTTAAATAGTCGTCGATCTCATCCATTGAAACTTCAGCAGGAATTTCAGGTAATTCTTCTCCACCACATGCAGTTAACGCGAAAGTTAACACGAATGCAGCTAATAAAACTAATAATTTTTTCATTGTGTCCTCCTAGTTTTTTTAGTTTGCGAATATTAAATTATTTCACATTTCATATTATAGGATATAATACAAGAAAAGCCTTATTTAGAAAATAAAAAAAGTAAAAAAAGCAAATTTTTGACTCTTTTTTACTATCATTTCTATTTTGTATTTGAAAAAGCTGTGATATAATACAAGTACATAAAATGTTTAGGTGGTTTATATGAAGAAGGCAGACATAATTTTGATTGTCTTTCTATTGGTTGTTGCTGTTGGGTCATTTGTCGCTTTTCAACGATTGACCAGTCAGAATTCAGTAGTCGATGGACAAGCAAATGTTTTTTATAAAGATCAAATTATTTTAACAATTGAATTAGACGATGGAAGTTACAATATTCATAACGATGATTACGTTGTTAATGCTGAAAAAGGGCTCTATACAGTGGTTGGGTCAAATGGCGATGTTGTCATTGAATATGACGAACATCGTGTACGTGTGATTGATGAAATTTCGCCAAAGAATATTTGTCAAATTCAAGGATGGAGTAATTCACCATATCAACCAATTACCTGTTTGCCAAATAATATTGTAATACTTATTGAAGCAGATAAAGGTCAAGATGAACCTGACGATATCACAGGATAGGAGTAATTATGGATATTCTATACCGAAATATTTTAGAGTTAGCGATG
This sequence comes from Caryophanales bacterium, assembly GCA_021767685.1. Classification (GTDB taxonomy): domain Bacteria; phylum Bacillota_I; class Bacilli_A; order Izemoplasmatales; family Izemoplasmataceae; genus JAIPGF01. The sequence continues at coordinate 4,255 of JAASSV010000073.1, forward strand.
TTTTTTATCTTATTTCCATTTGTCTTAAAGTGGTTTAATGCGTTACGTTACGAATCCTTATTTAAAAAAGGACATATCAAAGAAATACAGATTTTATTTATAATGTCTGTCGTTATCTTTACGTATCTATTTACACAAGCAATTATGCGTATTATTGAACTATCCACTTCAATTATTGGATAACAAAAGCAATCCATTGGATTGCTTTTTTAGAGAAATTTTTGTTCTGTTTTGGTGATGTCAATGATTGCAGACCCATTCGTGTTATTCATGAAAAATGTGGTAAACTCCTCGTATCGATTTTCTCTCATCAGAAGATAATAAGTAACATGATCACTATATTGTGTATCAAGCAGTGTATAGTCTTTCCGTATAAAATGTTCGACATGTCCTATCTCGTCAAAAGGAATCGTTAATGTGACAGTTAGTAGTGTCGTTAAATATGTAAACTTAGCATCATCACAATTATGACTAACGCCTTTAGCATAAGCTCTAATTAACCCTGATGCGCCTAACTTAATCCCACCAAAGAAACGAACAGATACCGCGAAAACATTGGTTAAGTCGTTCTTTTTTAATACATCAAGCATGGGTAAGCCTGCTGTGCCAGAGGGTTCTCCATTATCATCATACTTTTGAAAGGATTTATGGGGACCAATAATATAAGCTGTACAGTAATGATTGGCACCGGGATGTTTTTCTTTAATGCGTTCTAACTCGGTCTCAGTATCATTTACATCAGACACAGGGATTAAATAATTATGAAAGACACTTTTATTTATTACAAACCGATTATAGGTTGTTTTTGCAATACTTTTCATCTTATCACCGACTGTATTATACCACAGTTATCATCGGATAAAAATACCTTAATTATTGAAAATCTACACCTAAATGGTGTATAATCAAACTGGTGATGTTATGACAGAATATGTAGCAAATGCAAAAGATATATTAAAGACTCTAAATGACGCGGGATACGACGCGTATTTTGTTGGTGGGTATGTTCGTGACACATTACTTAATTTACCAACAAAAGATATCGATATAACAACAGATGCCACGCCTCAAGAAGTCATTGACTTGTTTAAGCGTGTTAAAGAGACAGGCAAGAAATATGGAACTGTCACAGTATTATATAATAACCTAGCTTACGAGGTGACCACATTTCGTAGTGATGGTACCTATACTGATAATCGAAGACCAGACTCTATCCGGTTTTCTAAAACACTAGAAGAAGATGTGAAGCGACGTGACTTTACTGTCAACGCCTTATGCATGGATGTTGAGGGGAATGTCATTGATTTAGTCGATGGGCAAAAAGATCTTGCTGAAGGTCACCTTCGCATGATAGGTGATCCTCATAAACGCCTTGAAGAAGATGCCCTTAGAATGTTAAGAGCGATTCGGTTTCTGAGTAGCCATGGGTTTGAGTTAGAGAAGGAAACACATGATGCGATAAAATCACATCATAAACTGATTCCAACCATAGCCATTGAACGGATCATGCAAGAACTTGATA
>JAASSV010000074.1 GCA_021767685.1 Caryophanales bacterium
ACCTAAGTCTAAAAGAATTAGGTTGCCATCTTCAAGCTCGGCATTATTGTCTTCATAATGTAAGACTGTCGCGTTTTCACCTTGCGCAGAAATGGTATTAAAGCTGTTCGTGGTTGCCCCGCGCAATGTAATTTCATGTAAGAAATCCGCTTCAATTTGTTGTTCGTTGTCACGATTCTTTAGTTCGTCCATGACACGTTTTAATCCTTGATCAGTGATATCAATCGCTTGTTGGAGTTGCGCTAACTCATAGTCATCTTTAAACATACGTAAGAAACTCAAGTGTTCATTTACGCTTTTGATTTGTAATTCTTTATAGTTTTTCACAATGTCACTAAAGACACGTAATGATAATGCTTCATCCATAGGTCTTGGACGATACAAGTCTAAATAGAGTTGTTGTGGGACACGAACTGATAACCCGCGTTTATACCCCATGACACGATCAACAAAGCCATTAAATTCACTTAAGTACCTGATGTTTTTCACATCAATTCCTGAAATTTCGCTGGCCTCTTCTTTACTCATGCGTTCGCCAACCCATTGGCGCATATACTCAGTTGTCTCTTCAATGAATAAATATGATTTTGTTGTTGTTCCATCTTTTAACAAAACAAGTTTCATTTTTTGTTCCATTAAACCGGTTAAATAATGGAAGTTTTTATTCGGTGTAAAAAAGTAATATTGATCAGTTGTTTTATGAGGTGCTTCGCCACTATATAAAATGACCATACTACGATCATCAATACGGCGTAATAATGCGTTACGGTGTTGTTTACTTAAATTTTTCATCGTGATTACCTCCAGTACCTAAATTATACCAAGTTTTAGTGATTTTGCAACGTGTTACTTACATTATTTACAAAAAAGACATACAAAAAGCCTTGTGAGCATTCACAAAGCTTTTTAATAACTATGCTTCCCTAACCCGCTGGTTGAAACAAGTGTTTCGTTTTATTGACAATTTTAACAATCATTAACATGACAGGGACTTCCACCAACACCCCAACAATAGTCGCTAATGCAACACCTGGATTTAGTGGGAAAATAGCGATTGCGACCGCCACAGCTAACTCAAAGAAGTTACTAGCGCCAATCATCCCCGCTGGTCCAGCCACATCGTGTTTAAGCCCAACTAATCGCGCTGCCCCGTATCCTATAAAGAATATGAAGAAAGTTTGAATTATTAGTGGAATACTAATTAATACAATATGGAGTGGGTTTGATAAGATTAAATCTGTTTGTAATGAGAAGATTAAGATTAATGTGAGTAATAATCCCACAATCGTAATCAATTTAAACTTCGGAATAAACGTCATATTGTATTGATACAATCCATGGTTCTTAATATAGAAATACCGGGTTAAAGACGCTGCGATTAATGGCACAACGACAAATAACACAACACTTAAGAATAATGTTCCCCATGGGACTGAAATTCCGCCGATACCAAGTAATAACCCGACAATAGGAACAAACAAGACGAGAATAATCAAATCGTTTGTCGCGACTTGTACAAGGGTATACGCAGGATTCCCGCGTGTTAAGCTACTCCATACAAATACCATTGCCGTACATGGTGCTGCGCCGAGTAATACGGCCCCGGCTAAATAGTCTTGTGCGAGTGCATCGGCAATAATCCCATCAAAGATGACAAAGAAGAATAAACTTGCAATTAAAAACATCGTGAATGGTTTAATTAACCAGTTAACAATCCAAGTGATATATAATCCCTTTGGATTTTTACCCACATTTTTAACACTGGTAAAATCAATTTTAAGCATCATTGGATAAATCATGATCCAGATTAATAGTCCAATGGGTAAGTTAACATTATAAACTTCAAATTGATTGAGGAAAGTTGGTATTGATGGTAAATAGTTACCAATCAAAATCCCAATTCCCATACAAAGTAATACAAAGACGGTTAAATACGTTTCAAAGAAACTAATCGCTTTTGTTTCTTCTTGCATTAGAGATTCCCTGCCTTAATCCGTGCAAGTAAATCAATGACTTTATCTTTGATAATATCACGTGTTTGTTCAAAGCCTTCTTTTGGTCCACCACTAGGGTCATCTAAGCCCCAGTCTTCACGGTGATTACAAGGGACATACGGACATTCAACACCGCATCCCATTGTAATTAAGATATCTAAATCTTCTGGTAATGTATCAAGTAATTTAGAAGATGCATGAGACATATCAACCCCCGCGTCTTCCATCACTTCTAATGCCATAGGCTTAGGTCCAGGGTAAACTTCAGTTCCTGCTGAGTAAGCATCTATAATATCTTGTCCTAAATGTTTGGCCCATCCTTCAGCCATGATGCTACGGCAACTGTTATGAATACAAACGAATGCTACTTTCGTCATATTATTCACCTAAGACCTTCATTAATTGTTTTGTATTTAACACCTGTCCTGAGAATAAGACTTTGCCATCAACAACAAGTGCTGGTGTTGACATGACACCATATGTTAAGATTTCACTTACGTCTGTGACCTTCTCAACATTAGCTTCCATATGTAACTCTTGTAACGCTTCTTTCACATTCTTTTCTAAGCGTTGACAATTTGGACATCCTGATCCTAATACTTTTATTTCCATAGTACTCCTCCTATTTTTTTATATTAAATAATTTCCAAATATATTAAAGACATATCCTGTAATTAAGATACCTACAATAACAATACTAACAAATATCATTAATAGTTTGGGCTTAATCACTTTTTTCAGTAAAATAATCGATGGTAAACTCAGTGCTGTCACCGCCATCATAAAGGCTAAGACCGTTCCTAATCCAACGCCTTTTAACACTAACGCTTCAGCAATTGGTAAGGTTCCAAAGATATCGGCATACATTGGGACACCTAAGACGGTTGCGATGATAACTGAAAATGGATTATTTTCTCCCAGTGCATAACTGATAATGGATTCTGGAATATAGCCATGAATAATCGCTCCAATACCAACACCAATTAAGATATACACCCATACTTTATGCATGATTTCTTTGACTTGGGCTATTGCATACACATGGCGATCATACCGTGTTTTTTCAATCACGATTCCGTTCTCTACTGTTGGTCCAGGCTCTTTGACAAACCCTTCAACATATTTTTCTAAGTTGAACACATCAATCAGTGTTCCTCCGATAACCGCAATCACTAATCCAATCACAACATACCATAACGCCACTGTCCAGTTGAAGATACTCGCAAGTAAAATTACCGACGCTAAATCAACTAAGGGAGATGAAATTAAGAATGAAAATGTCACACCAATCGGTAACCCTGCCTTCGTAAATCCAATAAATATCGGAATTGATGAACAGGAACAAAATGGAGTAACCGTTCCTAATAATGCGCCAAAGATATTCCCTTTAATTCCTTTAAAACGCGTTAAGATACGTTTGGTCCGTTCTGGACTAAAATAAGACTGAATATAACTAGAAATATAAATCAATACGCCTAGTAAGATAAAAATCTTAATCACATCATAGAAGAAAAATGATAATGTGTTAAACAAAAAACTTGATGAATCAAGATTGAACACATTGCTTAGTGCTGATTCAACAATTGTCTTCAACCATGTCATCTTTAATAATACATCATTCAGTGTGACAAAGAAATCTTTTATAAGCTGCATTGTTCTGCCTCACTGTCCCGTAAGTCTTCTAAGAAAGTAATAATATTTGTGAGCGCATCTTTATTTACATAATGCTTAATCCAATTGCCATCACGTTCAGCACGTGCTAACCCAGCTTGTGTAATCACTTTTAAATGATACGACAAGGTTGGTTGCGAGACATCAATCTTATCAATTAATGTACAGCCGCATGTTTCTCCTTTTAATAATAACTCAATAATCTCTAACCGCGTTGGGTCAGACATGACTTTTAATTGCTTCGCTATAGTTTCGTTCATAACTACCACCTTACTATATAGATAACTATCTATATTGAAATCCATCAATATAGTACCACACCCCCTTGATAACTACAACCCTTTTAACAAAAGATTTACAAAAAAAAGATGAGACAATGTGTCTCATCTGAATATGCTTATTTAGTAAATGGGAAAATCATTGGTGTACTCGCTTTGTAATCATCCCATCCATCATATTTTTGCATATGCTTTTCTAGCATTGGTGTGGATATTTTGATGAGTACAGTACTCATCAAGATTGGTGATATAATCAAAATCGCATAAAAGCCAATTGACACTGATGCATCTAACAGGGCTGCCCCAGTTAAATAGAGACCACTCCATATTAAAATCTCACCAAAGTAATTGGGGTGTCTTGTCACTGACCATAATCCACTTGTCATGAGTGACCCTGATCCTTCTTTAATATGTCGTCTTAATTGTTCATCACCGACAACTTCAAAGAATAATCCAATAACCGCTATTAACAGTCCAAGATAAACTATATACTGTGTCCATCCAGTCATATCAAATTGATTAAACTTAATCACGGTGTAACTCGCACTTCCCACAATAAAGTTAATAATTCCTTGAATCATAAAGACACGGAAAAAGGCAATGATAACGACTTTATCGCCCCATTCTTCACGCCACTGTTGGTAACGGAAATCTTCAGGTTTCCCCCAGTTTCGTCTAATTAATCTTGCGGATAGTCTAATTCCCCATACCGCAATAAACCCAACAATGATATACGATAATACAGTTGGATTAGATGTTGTGAGGAGTGTCGCAACACTACCAACAACAAATCCAAAGCCCCAACCCATATCAACAATTGAGTTGTCTTTGACAATCTGTGCCACAATGAAGAAAATTGTAAAATAGCCCAATGTTGCGAGCATTGGAGTCAGTAATCCACTCGCATCAAAATATTGAAACCCTATTGTTGCGATCGCTAATGTCGCCGCAAACAATACTGTATAAATAATAACACGTTTTGTATCCATATCTCTCTCCCTTAATCTTAGTTGTGTTTATTATATCACAATTATTCTAAATAACTAAGGTGAGTGCTATAGAAATAGGCTACGATATAGTCTCTTAATTTAAGAACTTACTCACATGTTTAACATTGAATGCCGCTAGTTGAACTTGCACGATAAAAGCAACTGCGATAAGTAATGCTGCGATGCTTGCCTCTTCAAATGTTTGAAGCGTAATGGCTAAGGCAATCGATAAGTTTCTAATATATGTTCCATGCATTAACGCAATGCCATCTGATTTATTAAAGAATAGTTTCGCAACAGTAAAGGCAATAATATAGTAAATAAAATAGAGTAATATTACTGGTAGAATAATCTGTAACAGTATCGTCGGCTGGGCAAATAAGACTTTCGATCTTAGTCCTGTCGCAACAAAGATAATCATGACAAGTCCTAAGGTAGAAAAGAGCGGAAAGATGGGTTTAATACGACCATGAAATTGTTCTTTACCTACACGTTTAATAATTAGATACTGTGTAATGAACGCAAGTGTTAACGGTAAAAATACAACGAGTAAGACTTGACTAAAGATATCAAAAAACGCAATATCTACATCATGACCTAACAGGTATGATAAATAGAATGGGCTTAACAGTCCTCCGAGTAAAAGCCCTAAAACAACCATTTTAATAGCCGCATGTACGTTTCCTTTACTTAACACTGTCCAAC
>JAASSV010000075.1 GCA_021767685.1 Caryophanales bacterium
AAATCAACACAGATTTCACTTTTCCCGCTTCCATAATGTCCAGCTATAATCGTAATTCGCTTCATGATTAAAACTCACTTTCTTATGTGTCTCACCTTCACTCAAAATGAAAGCGTTTTTACACCATTAGTATTATATCATTTTAAAAATCTTCTTTCAACAAATCGCAATGATGAAATCAAAAAAATACAGATTTTTTTATAACATATAAAATGGCTTTATTAAGCCATTTAAATTTTACCTATTTGTTTCGAACACAAATTAATTTCTTGAAAATATTTTCACTATTCCCATTGACAATCCTAAATAGACGATAAAGACACCAGTGACAAATAAACTTACCCCAAGAAGACCAACATCAATGAAATCAAAAAAGGGATAGATAGGATTGTTCGTTAAGGCACTAAAATTGAGTGCAAATGCGAGATAATAAATGGGAAAAATCATCCATAGAATAATGTCATTCATCTTAAAGTCATGTCTCTCAAAGTAAAATAAATAGATAATCGCTAAGACAGGCGTTACATAATGATTCAAAATATTAGAAATAATGTTTAATCCCGTTGGTGTATATGTCCAACTCAATAACGTAATATAAACAATCATTGTGATTGTAATGTTGATATATATGCCACCTTTTAATTGCTCGACAAATGACCAGTTGAACTGTTTTCCAAGAAATAAGATTAAAACAAAGATATTACTCCATATGGTGAAATACTTAAATAAGCTGAGAAAGGACACAAATGGTGTAGCACTTGTGAGACTGACAATCGCATTGGTAACAAAGCCAATTGACGTTGTCACAATTAATAATAAAATTAATTTTTGTTTCATCACACACCTCCACTACTCATTATAGCACAAAAGAAAAGTGCAAGGAATAATTCCTTGCACTAAACAACAAAGTTTACAAGTTTGTTTGGTACGTAAATTGTCTTTTTAATCGCTTTACCATCTAAGTAAGGCGCAATTTTTTCTTGTGTTTTTGCTTTTTCAATAACACTGTCCTTAGCTTGGTCTAGTTCAATAGTGATATTATCACGTACTTTACCATTTACCATAATCGCAATGTCAATTGTAGACTCAACTAATTTAGACTCATCATAACTTGGCCACTCGGCAAATGTCATATCTTCATCATGACCTAAGTTAGCCCACAACTCTTCACAAAGATGAGGTGCAAATGGATAAATTAGTTTTAAGAATGCTTCATAATGTGATTGATCAATTGACGAGACTTTATTTAATTCATTCGCAAGCGTCATTAACTTAGCGATAGCTGTATTAAACTTAACCGCTTCAATGTCTTCTGAAACAGCTTTTATCGTTTGATTAAGTAGGATTTCATAGCTTGGTTTCTTAGTTTCTCCTACTTTTTCTTCTAATCTAGCTACTTTATCTAAGAATCGTCTTGCGCCTTTAACCCCACTATCACTCCATGGTGTAGATTGTTCATAATCACCAATAAATAAAATATAAAGCCGTAAGGTATCTGCGCCATACTCATCGATGATCTCTAATGGGTTAACAATGTTCCCTTTAGATTTACTCATTTTGTCCCCATCAGCACCTAAGATCAACCCTTGTGCTGTCCGCTTTTTATACGGTTCTTCTGTTGGAACCACACCAATATCATACAAGAATTGATGCCAGAAACGAGAATAAATAACGTGTCGTGTAACATGTTCCATTCCACCATTGTACCAATCAACTTCAAGCCAATATTTTAATTTGTCAAAGTCAGCTAATGCTTGGTCATTATGGGGATCAGTATAGCGTAAGAAATACCAACTGCTTCCTGCCCACTGAGGCATCGTGTCTGTTTCACGTTTGGCATCGCCTCCACATTTAGGACAGGTTGTATTGACAAATGATTCAATATTTGCAAGCGGACTCTCACCATCTTCACCTGGTTTAAAGTCATCAATTTCAGGTAGTTCTAATGGTAACTCTTCTTCTGGGACAGGCACCATACCACAGGTATCACAATGTACAATTGGAATGGGTTCTCCCCAATAACGTTGGCGATTAAATGCCCAATCTTTCATTTTATAATTGACAGCTTTTTGACCTATATTGTGTTCTTCTAAATAGGTAACAATTGTTTCTTTTGCGTCTTGGACACTGAGTCCATTTAGAATATCACTATTCACAAGCGTTCCGTCTTCTACATCGGTATACGCTTCTTTTGTGATGTCGCCACCTTTAATGACTTCAACAATGTCACAATCAAATTTTTGCGCAAACTCATAATCTCTCGTATCATGTGCCGGTACAGCCATTATCGCTCCTGTACCATATCCAATCATGACATAATCTGCGACAAAAATAGGGATTTCCTTCTCAGTTAATGGGTTAATTGCGACTAATCCATCAAGTTTGACTCCTGTTTTATCTTTCGCTAACTCAACGCGTTCAAACTCTGTTTTGAGTTTCGCTTGTTCTTGATAGTCTTTAACCGCATCCATATTGTTAATTTTATCTGCCTGACGTTTTAACATTGGATGTTCAGGCGCAACAACCATGAAGGTCGCCCCATATAAGGTGTCTGGTCTTGTGGTATATACTTCAAGTTCTTCATCGACATCTTTCACAGGGAATGTGACATGAGCACCCGTTGATTTACCAATCCAGTTTTCTTGTTCAATGCGAATTCTTGGTAAGGTATCTAGATCGTTTAATCCTTGGAGTAGTCTCTCAGCATAATCTGTGATTTTTAAGAACCATACATCTTTTTCTTTTTGGACTACTGGAGTATCACAGCGATCACATTTTCCGCCTTGAGAATCTTCGTTTGATAAGACAACTTTACAACTTGGACAGTAATTAACATATGTTGTATCACGAAACGCCAAACCTTTTTTGAACAGCTGAATAAAAATCCACTGTGTCCATTTATAGTATGACGGATCGGTGGTATCAACTTGTCGATCAAAATCAAAGCTGAATCCAGCTTTCTTTAACTGATTTAAGAATGTTTTAATATTTTTATCGGTTACTTCACGAGGGTGTGTATTGGTTTTAATCGCATAATTTTCAGTTGGTAAGCCAAACGCATCAAAACCAATAGGGAATAAGACATTATATCCTTCCATACGGCGCTTACGAGCAACAATTTCTAAACTTGAATACGCTCTAATATGGCCAACATGCATACCAATTCCTGATGGGTATGGGAACTCAACTAGCGCATAATATTTTTCTTTGTCTGAAAAATCTTCGGCTTTAAAACGTTTATTCTCATACCAGTGCTTTTGCCATTTTGATTCAATTTCTTTGTGATTATACTGCATATGATTCATCTCCTTTATCTAAAAAAAAAACGTCCTTAAAAATAAGGACGAAAAGATTTCCGCGGTACCACCTTTGTTCTAGTTTCCTAGCACTCAACTCTTTAACGCAGAGGTACGGTATTGACTCACGTGTTGCGCCAATACAGCTCCCTAGACTAATTCAACACACTGTCATCCTAATTCTCAGCACCATTAGGTCTCTTAAATGCAGCTATGTTTACTCTTTCTAGTTCTTCACATCTATAACAAGCATATCATACCCCGTTGGGTTAATCAAGTGTTATTATCGGCAAAAATGTCTTATCTAAAACCCTGGGAACATACTCATTATTCCGCCAATAATGGCGAGAACAATATTTAGTCCAGCCAGGCCTAATACACCATAGATAATCCCTAACCAATAGTCCGATTTTTGTTTACGATAACGAATAATAGCGTAAATAAGCAATCCAATTAAACCCACACCACCAACAAACATCGTGATCATTGCCCCAAACATACCCATCCATGGATTGTTTGTATTAATGACCGCAACGATTGCTCCGACAAGAATCGTTACAATAACAGTTAATATCGCAATGGCGACAACGGTTAATATTCCTTTAACAGTTTGATTCATAAGATACCTCCTTGTGTATCATTACTTTCATTATACTGAGTAACAAATAAAAATGCAAAATATAAATACACACGCTTATATAAAAAAACACACCGATGGGTGTGTTTTATTGTTACTCATCTGATGAATCATTAGGCGGTTGTTGGTTCTTCTGTAATCGTCTAAACAACTCTCGACTTAAGGCATTGTTTTGTCTAAAGGCGATTAAAATCAAGATAACAATTAAGAAGAAACTAAGACTAAACAAACTATCAAATATGAGAATTAAATATAGAGCGGTCCCGGCATAAGCAGTCATAACAAATATATCACGGTACTTAATTGGTTTAAACCGCATGTTCATAAACCAACTACTAATGAGTACAAAAATCATGAATAAGATAAAGTTAGAGACAATTTCTACAATGATAATAAGCGGTGCGAAAATAACTTTTTGTGACATTAAAAACTCATCAATCCCATTAAATAACTGGGTATAAAATTGATCCGGATCTGTTGTTTGTAACGCAAAATCTAAATTATGTAAGGTATCTGGTAAATCCGCTATTTTAAATGTAACCGCATCAACTAAAGTTCCATTATAAACAAGGGATATGTTTTCTTTGTGAAATATGATATTATATCCGTTTTCATACATATCAGGATTAATGCTTGAATAAGAATCAATATAGTAATGGATAAACCCATCAACATACAGTTCTTCTCTAATCGCCGTGTCACATGTCATGACCGCATCATCAATACTACAGGTATCTCCGATTACTGTCATTTCACTTTTGATGTATTCTCTTGCATTAGGGCTTATCCCATCAAAGGTAGCCATTTCAATTGTTGTTCTTGTACTTAATAAGGTCGCAAAAAGGAACACATATAAAATAACTAATATCACTTTGTCTTTTCTAAAATTAACTATCCGTGTTGGATTAACTAAACTATCTCGAAATCGTTCATACATAGTATCACCTTTTGCTATTATAACACAAATTTTTAAAAAGATGTGGTAAAATAGTGAATAGGTGGGAAAAAATGAAAAAAAATTTAATGACAAAAGAAAAACGATATAATACACTTAGCGCTTATTTAAAAGATAAATACGGTAAAAAAGTATTTAAGGTCGCGTTAGATGGTGGGTTTACCTGTCCAAACAAGGACGGCAGTAAAGGCACCAAAGGCTGTATATACTGTACGCCACAAGGCAGTGGCGACTTCGCAGGAGACAAAGCCTTATCCATCACAAAACAATTTGCGAATATTAAAGCAATGATGTCTAAAAAATGGAATGATGCGTATACAATTGCTTACTTTCAAGCAAACACTAATACCTATAAACCGGTAGATGACCTTGACGCATTATATAATGAAGCCTTACTCGCAGATGATTCGATTGTTGGATTAAATATTGGGACTCGGTGTGATGCCTTAAATGATCAAGTATATGATCTATTAAAGCAGTATAACGCGAGAACTGATTTGACCGTAGAACTTGGTCTTCAATCAATACACGAAAAAACAAGCAAGTTCATCAATCGTAAACACTCTTTAGACTGTTTTGAAAACGCGGTAAAACGATTAAGAGCGCTTGATATTACAGTTGTTGTCCATATTATTAATGGCTTTCATATCGAAACAAAATCAGACATGATTGAAACCGTTAAATATCT
>JAASSV010000076.1 GCA_021767685.1 Caryophanales bacterium
CACTTCCCATGCAAGCTATATCATATAACGGATCATAACGCTTAGCATATTCAAAATCTAAAAGCCATAGATGAGAATGCTCATCGATTACACAGTTAGTAGGGTTCACATCACCGTGAATGAGTGTTGAATGCATTGGGGCTTTATAGGCTGTTTTTAAAGCATCTAATTGCTTAACTCCCCACCCCTCACTAAATGTCATTGGTTTTATATGAGTCATCAAGGATTCTATGTAAGTAAAGGGGTCATACGCGTTGACTTTCTTAAAAGAACAATTATGTAGCTTATGTAATGTTTGACTTAACATTTTAAGCTCATTATCAGTCGGTCCTTTTGATAGCGTGCCTCCACCAACATAGTCACTGATTTTAACGCCTGAGGTCTCATCAAAAAAATAGGTTTTCGGTGTTATATTGATGCCTTCTGCGATGGATAGTACCGCTTCTTCTAACTTACGGTCAATAAAAATATCGCTTGCTTTACCAGGTATCCTAACCGTTACCTTTACATTGTTACAAGACATTAGAAAAAGCGCATTACTACGTCCTTGTGGTAAGCGTTTTAACACACTTATCTCGGCTGTGGGCTGTTCAAAAACAATACCACATAATTCCTTTGCTTTTTCTCTATTGGTCATGGGATACTCCTAACTTATAGTTCAATCAATTTTGTGGGAATATCTTGATGGGCAACAACAACATTAAAGCGATTAATATCAATTCCGTAGTCAGTAAAGACTTCGGTATACGTTGATAAGGCTAATTCTTTAGTATTACATTCTCGTGACGGATGGGCTAAGATAATATGCTTTGTTTTCTCACCAATGAGTTGCGTCATATTATACGCACTATCGGTATTGGACATATGCCCCTTGACAGAATCAATCCGTTGCTTGAGATAGAACGGTCGATTACTGGTAAATAATAAAGTGACATCATAGTTTGATTCAAAGACATAAGCATCTGCGTTCTTTAATAATGGCAAATCCGTCTTTGGTAAATATCCTATATCTGTCACGTAAACAAGCTTCTTGCCTGCTTCTTCAAAGACATACCCAACAGTATCTTCTGCGTCATGACTGACACGAAATGGTGTAACTTGTAGTTCATTAATAGTAAACGTCTCATAAGTGGTAACATATTGCATAAGGCTTGCATCAATGTTTTCTTTTGTCTTAAAATACATATGATGATACGTTTTTTCAGTGACATAAACAGGTATCGGGTGACGTTTTAATGTAACGGTTAATCCTTTAATATGGTCTGTGTGTTCATGGGTGATCACTATAGCATCTAAGCGATCAATATCATATCCTTGATCGGCCATTCGCTTTTTGATTTGACGGTGACTAATGCCCACATCGATTAATAATTTGGTTGATGGGGTCTCTAAATAGGTTGCGTTTCCTTTGGATCCACTGGCTAATACCGTTAGTTTCATCTGATCACTCCACACTTGTTTTACGGATTAAATCTATCCTTATAATATAGAGAACATCCCTTATTGTCAAATAACTTTCTAAATTTATCATTGTTTTTGTCGCCTATTAATGGTATTATATATATTGCGTAAATATTTAAGGAGTGATACATTTATGAACAAAGGAATTGTGATTAAAGCATCCATCATTTTAGGGTTTTTCCTCGTAACCTTAGGACTTGCTTTCGGATGTAGTACAATCAAAGATAACGAGACAGTCCCAAGCATCACAAATGGTGATGAAGCTTATTTAGAGTTAGATGAATTCTCATTTACTAACCAAGAAGTATGGGACTTAATGAAAATAGCAGATGGACTTAACTATCTCTATCAATACATTGATGAGTTATTATTAGAAGATACGATTGCTAACTTAACGCAGGACGAAATTGATCAAGAATTATTATATAGCAAATATAAAACCCTTGATCCGGATGAAATTGCTGAAATTCAAGCCGATTCAGAACGTGAAGACGATCTTCAAACAGCGTTTGAACAAAATCTTATCTTACAAGGATTCAATCCAGACGACAGTGATGACTTACGCGCATTTGTCCAATTAAATGCGGCACGTCGTAAAGTGGCAAAAGAGTTCATTTTAAATAATGAAGCGCCTGCTGAAGATGCAGAAACAACAGCAACTTCTGAACTGTATATCAATGATGAAGTATTACAAGAATATTATGAAGCAAACAACCGAGGAGACGTTTGTGTATTAGATATTCGTTTTACAAGTACAACTGAAGGTAATCTTGTCTTAGATATGTTCAACTTAGTACCTAACTACAATACTGGTTGGGGACTCTATACCGGAGATACACCGATTGAAGATGTTCCTAAAGCTGACTTTACTGAAGATAATACGACTGAGTTAACAGACGATGCATTATTCACTGAGTTAATCAAAGTGTATAATTACATGAATCCAAACAATACGATTGATGAAGCAACAACACTTGATGCTTACTGTGATACATATGCTGACTTAGGTGTTAGAAATTATACTGATATGACAGATGACTATGAAACAGGATCACCAAGCGTAAACTACGCACGTTACCTCTTTGATGTTTTAGGACTTGAAGAAGATGACGCACGGTATTCTACTGCTTTCCAAACATTCGGAGATTTTGAATTATTAGCATTCGTTGTTGAAGATAATGACTTATTACCATATGCTGATTTAGCTACTGAAGATGTTGATGCGTTAACTGAAGAGTATTTAAGAACGTTATTAACAGAAAACAACATCAGTGCTGTTATTGATACATATTGGGAAGATGTTGACTTTGAAATTTATGATCCAACATTAAAACTTCAAGCTGAAGCAAATTATAACGATACGTTCGATAACAACGGGCACGATACATTAGTTGCTACATTTGGTGAGTTTGATATTAGTGCTGATGACTTATTTAATTACATGAATGAGTCAATTGGATCATACTATTCACTTGAGTTAACAAAACGTCACATCTTATTAAATAGTGATGCTTACACAAGTAAATATGGTGATAGCTACGATTACTTAGGATCTAACAATGAGAATATGGTAGAACATCGTGATGAACTTCGTGATATGAAAACAAACTTTAGTAATGGTGCATTTGCTCAATATGGATTTAGTCCAGAAGAGTATACATGGCGTGAATTTATCGTTGTCGCATTTAGAAGTTACAATGAAGCAACTACAATCCGTGATGTTTATGTCTTAAATGGATTAACACCTAACTTACTTGTTGATGATATCAAGTACTCTCACGCGACAGATTACATTCAAGATCAAGTAGATAACTACTTTAGCTTAAATGCAACTGAGTTACTACTCTACGTTGATTTTGATGGTGACTTCGAAGAAGATACGTGGACTGACATCAAAGACAACTACAGTCAAGCAGAGTTAGATACATATACTGCCTTAAAAGCTGATTTAGAAACATTAATCCTAGATAAGATTGATAGCGGAGATACATTTGAAGATATCGTTGAAGCTTACAATGAAGGATTAGTTGCAGATACTGAAAACGAATGGGCTCCATTTAAAGAATATGGATTCTTTATCAAAACACAGACAATTCAAGAAGAGGGTGGATTGACGTATAATACCGTTAAAGACTCAGCAAACAATAAAGACTTACTTGAAGACTTACAACGGATTTATGCTGCTTACCACCAAGCAATTGATAACAGTGTTGACGATATCACAGAATACTATGATGATCGTTTAATCGAAACTGAAGATGGTATTCACTTCATTAAAGCAACTGAAGGTGCTGACTTCGAACAACCAACTGCTGAATTTGATAATAGCCCGAACGATGACGGAAACCGCCCTTACAGTGAAGGCGCTGGTGGAACAACAGTTGCCCCTAACCAAGATCAAGTTGAGTTATATATAGAAATTAAAATGGCTCAGCAATTAGGTCAATCAACTGACTTATTATTACCATCATCAGTCAATAAAGCAATTGAAACGTATTACGGACAATTATTCAATGCGTACTTCTCTACATCAAGTTATAACATCCAAAGCGCACAATATATTTTGAATAATAATCCTCAGTTTGCTGAAGGTAATGCTGACCATATCGCCTTCTTAGAAAATACTGTTGACGTCTTGTTTGACATTAATTTCCCAGACGAGTTTAACAGAGAATAGTTCATACAAAAAGGACCGCTAATTCTAGCCGTCCTTTTTTTTATGATTTAATTTTTAATCTGTTTGATAATGAACGAGTCCTGATTTGACATCATCTATTTTTTGTAAAATGAACTCTGTTTTATCATTAATCATGACAAACTCATCTCCATATAGTTCATCAAAAATCAAGAAGAACTCATTAAATGCTTCAGGGGTATATATGGTTTCAATATACGTTAATAAGACAGACTCGTACGCTTTTTGATAATCTTCATAACTTAATACCGCATCAGTTAATGGCGCCTCAAATCCTTCACGCCATGTGTAGATATCATTACCTAGGGTATAGGGATGACTACCTTCTGGTCCAGCCCATCCTGCGCCCATAGAATTATCATAATCATAGGGAATATAGGTCGCGCGGCCTGATTCATCAAAATACAAGTAATAGTTATTATAGTTTGTTCTATAGTCATCAGGATTTCCTGTGAGTAAGCTGACAGCTGTGGCAGAGATAAACTGATTAATGGTTAAATACTCTTCTAAGAACTCCCGTCTCTTTGCTGGGTCGTTTGAAGCGATTTCTTGAGTAAATAGACGTAACTCTTCATGGGTTAAATCATCTTGGTTAGTTTCTTTACCATAGGTTGGAATGGTATTTGTTTCCCAGGTTCTTACGCCAATCTTAGACGTATCAACAATCGGTCTTAGGTCACCTGGCCACACAACCTTATAAAGATCACCTACCTCATCTTTAGGGGTCTCTTGAAGACGTCTACGGATAAACTCTTCATCCATAAATTCTTGTACAGAATAGAGTTCCCGCATCACTTCGACACCCTCGACTTCAATGATAAAGCGTGTCATGGTAATATTTGGTAGTGGCACGCCAGCTTGCTCAAAGAGTTCGTAACTATAGACTTCATTAATATAGGATTTATCTTGTTGGTTATTAAACTTAAAGATCAGTTTTTCTAAATTGAACACTTCTCGTGTTTTTAATAAGTCATAATAATCAGAATCCGATTCATAGTCAAACGTTTCATTGAATTTGAGTACATAGTGAATTGGTCTAATATCATTGGTTGGTGTTAGTGGTGGTTTGCGGGAAAAGATGTTCCCTTTAGAACGAATGCCAACCTCTTGGATTTCAATCGTTTCCCCATCCGCAACATATGTCACATCAACCGACTCATATTCATTCGTTCGGTAGTTACCATAAATATCGTAGTGATCATACATATTTTGATTGAACTGATTCCAAGCATCACTACTAAAATGAATCGTAAAGGTATGATCTACGGTATGATCAAATAAAATCTCAAAATCGCGTAACCCATCCCGGTTTTCTAGCGTTAACGCCTCTTCTTGTTGCTCAATGAGTGC
>JAASSV010000077.1 GCA_021767685.1 Caryophanales bacterium
ATCACCCAAAATAGTGAAGTGACCGAACTGGTGACCCGCATATGCTTGAGCAAAGTAGTCAATATCATTATCAGATCCGTTTAGAACATTCATTCCCTTGTCACTATCAAGGGAATCTATATTAAGTTCATTAGCCAAATCATGATTAAATAACACCCATTCCATAGCTGAGTGCTCTTTTGCATCTATAACTGAAAACAATATATTTGGTAATGATAAATAGCTGTGCTTTTTAATCATACGAATCACCTTTCTTCTTCTAGTGTACAGAAAAAATAGCAAGTTATAAACTCATGCGCTTTGAAAGAGAAGATTTTCTTTAAATCATTTCAATGATGAGTTTTTTTTGGTATAATCAACTATAGTTAAATACTAAGGGTCGATAATGATGAAAACAAAAATATTTCACAGTGAAAAAGATAATATAGAAACACTTATTGCATATGCAGCAAATATACTACGACAAGGAGGTCTTGTCGTTTTTCCTACAGAAACTGTATATGGTATTGGCGCGAATGCGTTAAATCCTGATGCCGCTCATAATATCTATCAAGTAAAAGGTCGCCCATCTGATAATCCGTTAATTGTTCATGTAGCTAATGAAAAGGATGTCTCTAAGTATGCTCAAACAATAACTGATGATGCGATGAAATTAATGGAAGCATTTTGGCCAGGACCACTAACAATTGTGTTTAATAAACAACCCATAATTCCTGAAGCAATCACAGGTGGACTGGATACTGTTGCTATCCGCATGCCAAGTCATCCTATCGCTAAGGCATTGATACAAGAAGCAAATGTTCCAGTGTGTGCACCAAGTGCCAATATTAGTGGTACTCCATCATCAACAATATTTAAACATGTTCATGATGATTTAAATGGTAAAGTTGATGTGATTATTGATGGTGGACAATCAACAGTTGGTCTGGAATCAACCGTTTTAGATATGACCACTGATACCCCTGTCATTTTACGCCCAGGCGCAATTACAAAGTCGATGATTGAAACAATAATTAAACGTGATGTTATCGATACAACAGTTCATATAACCGATGATACTATTCCAAAAGCTCCAGGGATGAAGTACCGTCATTATGCTCCTGAGGGTGATGTGACGTTACTGAAAGGTACCCACAAGAACATGATTACATTCATAACACAACAAGATCAATCAATCGGGGTTATTGGAAGTAATGAACTCTGTGCGCAGTTATCTGATTACCATACCTATCCGCTTGGTCCAAAGGATGATCCAGAGTTAATTGCTAGAAATGTCTTTTTGGCTTTAAGAACGATGGATGAACATAATATCCGAACAATTTATGTTGAAGCATTTGAGAATAAAGAGTTGGGTCAAGCGATTATGAACCGATTATTAAAAGCGAGTAATCATACAATTATTGAGGTATAAAAAAACACCGTCTAGAGTTACTAGCAGTGTTTTAACCTGTTATTCTATACCAGGAGTTTTAATATTAAGGAATGTTAATCCATCATCATTCGCTTCTAAAGACATCGGTGTGTTTGGTGGACAAAGAATAATATCATCTTTAACAATCTTTTGTGACGAGTTTCCGATTGTAATTGTTCCTGATCCACTTAATATAAAGAATGTTACATCGACTGGAACTTGATGAGGTGGTATTGTTTCATTTGGTTTCATAATTAGGTTTTTAATTGTTGTGGTCTTGTGACTAACAACAGACTTTGTTTCGATACCTCTTTTATTAATATAGGTTTCTAAATCTTTTAAATTTGTATGTGTCATCAAATCATCCTTTCTACTAACAGTATAACATATGAGAATACGTGTGCTGTGACATGAATCACAGGTAAAATAAAAACTTAAGGAGAATTATCATGAGAAAAGACATAACGATTAGTGTAGGTATTACGGTTCTTATTATTCTATTGATATATGTATTAACACTTCCTATCGTCCTAAATACAGCTGATTCATTTCCATTAATCACTAGTTTCTTCAAGTTCTTTTTACTGGCATCTATTGGTGACATTATTGGCTATCGGCTACAAACAGGAAAATGGCAAATGCCACCGAAGTTCCTATCAAAAGCTATTGTTTGGGGGATTATAGGATCAGTCATATATCTTATTTTTCAGATTTATACGACAGGGGTTGCGTCATTACAAGAGAGCGGAATACTACCATGGCAAAATAGTCAGTTTGCTTTGGCATTATTTGTCTCTATCATTATGAATTTTACGTTCGCACCAACAATGATGAGTTTGCATCGTATTAGTGATACGTATTTAAATATGCAAGATAAAGGGATGAAACCAACATTAAAAGATACTGTGAACGCAGTTGATTGGTCTGCATTTTATCATATGACATTATTAAGGACAATTCCATTGTTCTGGATTCCTGCTCACACGATTACATTTTTACTTCCGGAAGACTATCGTATTATCTTTGCCGCAAGTTTAGGAATCGTTCTAGGAGTTTTACTGAGATTTACGGATAAACTAAAAAAATAATACAATACGTCAAGAATTAGAAAAGGACTTAGTTCAACAACTAAGTCCTTTTGTGTTATTTGATTTTCGTATGCATCAGTTCTATTTGTGTCATTGCTTTTTTTAAAGTTGTTAAATCAGCCGCGTATGAAAGTCTAACATACGCATTGTGATGTCCTAAGAAATACTCTCCAGGAATTAAGGCAACCCCATAATCTTGTAGTAATTGTTTACAATACTCAAGCGATGTTAGCCCAGTAGATGAGATATTATAAAAGACATAAAACGCGCCTTCAGGTTGGATATACTCTATCCCAAGATGATCAAGGGTGTCTGTTACATAGTCGCGTCGTGTTTTCAATGTTTCAACCATATCTGAGTATGTAAACTCTTCAGCTTCCAACGCAGCGTATTGACTTATCGTCGAGGTTGATGTCACTGTATATTGATGGACCTTTAAAAAACCTTTGATTAATTCGGTGCTTGCGATGACATAGCCAATACGAAATCCTGTCATCGCATGGCTTTTAGAGTATCCACCAAGGATGACTGAACGATTCTTTAATGATGCCACATCTCTAAAAGATTGAGACAATTCAAAAGTGATATCATGATATATTTCATCTGCGACTAGTAATATGTCGTGATCAGTTACAAACTGTGTAATGACAGCCATTTCTTCAGTGCTTAGTACATGACCTGTCGGATTATTAGGCGAAGTAACTAATAGAGCTTTCGTACGTTCAGAATAGGCGTCTTCTAAAGCATCTTTGGTTATACAATTATTAGTTTTGGTGGTATCTATCTCTCTAACCTTTCCCCCTTCGAGATGGATTAAGGGTTCGTATCCAACGTACCCTGGGGTAGGGATGATGATTTCATCATCTTGATCAACGACACTTTTTAATACAATGGCTAACGCTTCTGTCGTTCCAACGGTTAAGATAACATTATCCTCTGTGAAGAGTGTATCTTTTGTAATTTTTTTTCTTAGTTCCACAATACCTTGATTAGTGGTATACCGTGTCTTATTATTGTTAAGGGCTTCAATAGCTTTATCTTTGATCCGTTTGGGCGTGTTAAAATCTAACTCGCCTAGTGTTAACTTTATTGCCTCGGGAAACTGACTGGCATAGGTATTAAATTGTCTGATGCCAGATATTTCAATGTCATTAATTGAGGGTTTAATAAATTTACTCATTTAAAGCCCCCATTTCTTTTAATACCGCTTTATATGCTGAAAGACCAGTGTCTAATACAGTCTCATCAAAGTTGAATTTAGGATGGTGCAAGGAATGGGTGAATCCGAGCTCTTCATTTTTGGTCCCAACATAGAAAAATACGCCAGGTACCTGATCTTGATAGAAACTAAAATCTTCAGCAATCATTAAAGGTTTATTAAACTCATGAACAGTAAAATCTTGTGTTGCCTTAAGCCAACGTTGATACAAATCAGGATGATTGATCACAGGTAAATATCCTTCTGTGATGTTAACATCTATTTGACAGTCATAGGCTGTCTCATATTGAGTGCATATCGCTCGGATTTTATCTTTAATTAAAGTGAACGTTTCAATACTGAAAGCACGAATAGTTCCTTCCATGAAGGCATGGTCTGATACTGCATTTCTCACACTGCCTCCACCTATTTTACCAAAGGTAATAATTGAGTACTCTAAAGGCGAGACTTGTCTGGTTTGTATCGTTTGAAAATCCATTAATAATTTGCTTAAAATTAAGTTAGCATCTACGCCTAAATGCGGCATGGCCCCATGCGCTGATTTACCGTGAACGGTAATGGTAACTTCGCTTGCCATTGCCATAAATTCATTTGGCTTAGATGCAAGCAGTCCTTGTTCTATTTCAGGGTATAAATGGATGCCAAAAATCGCATTAACATGATACTTATCTAAAACCCCAGTGTCACAAAGTAATTTAGCTCCACCAATACTTTCTTCGGCAGGTTGAAAGATGAGCAAGATATTTTTCTTTAGTTGGTCTTGCTTATCTGATAAATATTGGGCTAACCCCAGTAACATACTCATGTGCCCATCGTGACCACACGCATGCATCCGACCGGGATGTTGACTAACATAATCAATCCCTGTTTCTTCGGTTACTGGTAAGGCATCGATATCACTACGAAATGCAATTGTTTCGTCAGACTTCGCATCGATATAAACCAATACATCTGTATCTAACAAAGAAAAAGGTTCATACCCTAAGTCAGTTAGTTCATTTTTGATATAGGTACTTGTTTTGTGTTCTTTAAGACTTAATTCAGGAATTTGATGTAAGTCTTTTCGATACGTTTTCATTGTTTTCATAATCGTCACCGCCATTTACATTAGATTACATTAATTATGAAAAATTTTCAACGTATTTGTTTACAAAGCGTTTTTCATATGGTAGAGTGGTATGTAATAAGTATAGAGGCGCATTTGACATAAGTACTGCCCGTTCACTGATCAATAGAACGCGCACGAAAGGGGAAAATGCCGAAAGTTATGTTGAACTGATCATTCACTTAACTTGGGACTAAGGAAAATATCTTTAGTACTCCATTATCTTGATAATGAGGCGCTATTACTATTGAATATGTCATTCAATCAGTAAGCTTTAGGGCCTACTGATTTTTTTATTGATAGAGGTGTAATTATGTTATTTGGAACACAGAAAGTAAAAGATGGAATCTTACATATTGGGGGTGTAGCTGTCCCTGAATTGGTGAAGACATATGGAAGTCCTTTATATGTATATGATCAAGCGTTTATCGAAGAACGCATCCATATATTTAAAGCGCATTTTAAAAGTAATCAGTTTAAAACACATATTGCTTATGCATCAAAAGCATTACTGAATCAAGCCATTGTTAGACTGATGGCAGATCATGATTTACATATGGATAGTGTGAGTGGTGGTGAATTATATGTCATCAAAAATAGTGGATTTGAGATGTCAAAAGTGCTCTTTCATGGGAACAATAAAAGTATTGAA
>JAASSV010000078.1 GCA_021767685.1 Caryophanales bacterium
AGCCGCAAGTGGAACCGTCATTATTGATGAATATGGTGAACACCAACTTGAAACAGGAGACTTAATTGTCTATACATCTGCAGACAGCGTCTTACAAATCGCGGCTCATGAAGAAAAGATTGGCTTAGATGACCTTTATGAAGCATGTGAAATTGCCAGAGACATTACAATGAAAGATGAATGGCGTGTTGGTCGAGTCATCGCAAGACCATTTGTCGGGGATAAAAAAGGTAACTTTAAACGTACGGCAAACCGCCATGATTATGCCTTAAAACCATATGATGATACAACACTAAACTTTTTGAAAGATAAAGGTCTAGATGTTGTCGCATTTGGTAAAATTAATGACATTTATGATGGTGAAGGAATTACCGAAAGTCATCGTCATGGATCAAACAAAGAAGGTATGGAAAACTTTATTAATTATGCTAAAAAAGACTTTACTGGCTTAGCGTATATCAATCTCGTTGATTTTGATGCATTATATGGTCACAGACGTAATCCTGAAGGGTATAAAGATGCCTTAGAAGAATTTGATGGACAATTAAAAACGTTAATGGATAACTTAAAAGATGACGATCTGCTTATGGTCACAGCCGATCATGGTAATGATCCGACATTTGAAGGAACTGACCATACAAGAGAGTATGTTCCGCTATTAGTTTATGGCAACACACTTGGAAATGGCTTTTTACCTATCCGTGACACATTTGCTGATATCGCAGCTACATTAAGCGATAATTTCGATGCAAAATACCCGCCACATGGTGAAAGTTTCTTAGATGATATTAAAAAAATGCGCTAATGCGCATTTTTTTTATAAGTCCAAGTCAGGTACAAAGTTATCTTGTAATTTTCTGACTTGTTTTTGTTGAAGTCGTTTGTGTTTCTTTGTTAACTCTTTTTTCTCTGCCCGCAAGCCTTTTGACGCAAACCGGATATACTTTTTATATGGTTTTAACGATTTTTTGATCGCTTTAAGCAGTTTCTTCAAATCTTTCTTATGTGCTTTTAACGCTTTTTTTAAGCGTTTTTTTGATGCCTTGACATGGTCTTTATAATCCATTTCTTCCCGTTTTTTGATGACGTCATAATCTTTGTTAATATCCTCTTTTGTGCGATATGTCTCAGGCAACTTCACTTTCTCAACAGGAAACTCAGCGGTCGCACTATCAATATTTTCAAGCGCATTGTTTAGAGTTTTTTTCAATTTGGCTTTCTGGGTATTTAATGTTTTCGCCAATGATTCTTTTTGTACTTTTAAGTTTTGAATATAGGTTTCAGTTTCCTCATCATTGGTGATTTTAAGTAATTGTTCTTTTAACTTGGTTATCTCTGATTGAGGTTTTTCAATCCGTTCATGATATAACTCATCAGCTTCTTCAATCGCATTTTGCAAGCGATCATTAGCAGAAGATACTGCACTTGTGTTAATGAGTGGGACAATCCCTTCCGTTGCTTCAGCATGATTTGTTTTTTTGATACGATCAAATTTTGCTTTCGTTTGATCATATAATAATTGAAACGCATCCACAGTTTCTGATTTGAGTTTTGCAGCTTCTTCGATAGCTTCACTAGCCCGATTTTCGGCATCATCAATCACTTTCTGATATCGTTTGATATCTGGATCTTGTGCGCGTCTATCTCGAATCTGAGTGATTTTTTCTTTGTAAGTGGCTTTAATTTCAGTAATAGACTCTTCAATTTTTTGATTATCTTTTTTATCTGTAAATAACAGTCTTTTGAACTCTAAATCTTCTAATTTCTTGTCGCGTTCTGTCTCTAGTTGTTTAATGTCATAATCATATTTTTGACTATAATAATCAATTTTACGCTTTGCATAAGCCATTTCTTGTTCTTTAGTCAGTTCAATATTTTCAAGTCTAATATCATACTCACTCTTTGCACACTCAATTTGTTGGGTGGCAAATAACAATTGGTTCTCAAGCGTAGACTTCACGAATGTGTCATTCACCTTAATTCCGAGTTCAATACGATCAGCTTGTTCTTCAGCTAGTGAACGCTCATTCTCATAAAGGGCATTGACTTTAATTCGCTGTAGTTCATTTTCTTTTTTCGCAATTGATATGAGTGATTCTTGATAAATAATCTCTGAATTGATCGATTCTTTTTGTTTTTCAATTTCGATAATCGATTGATTTTGCTTATTCAGTATTTGGCGATCAATATGCTCAATTTGTTGGTAAAAATCTAATTGAATTTTTTGTAATTCAACGTAATACGTTTGAAACTCCGTCATCCGTGCAAACGAAGGCACCTCATCAACAAGTTGTTCATATCGTTTCTTACTCATCGTATAAAGGGCATCCAGTAATGGTTGGTAGAAGTCATACTCACCATACTCAATTTGTTCATACGACTTCATAATATCCAGTTCTTTTAAACGGAGATTGAGTCTTTGTTTAGCAATTTTATCACCTTCTGATTTACGGTGTTTTAAGAGTGTGGTAAGTTCATTAAATACTGCTTTACTGATCGACATATTTTGTTGTAGCGCATCACGATCTTTCTTTATTTTGTAAAGAATTTTAGCTTCCTCATACTCAATATCTGCTAATTCAAGTAAGTATGCTTGATGAGCGAGATCTTTTTCATGCTTAATACGCAACTCTTTTAACGTTGATAGTGTCTTATCTCGTTGTTTCTTTGTTTTGTTACTAAGTTCTTTTTGAGATTTACTCACAAACTTTGTTTTCTTAGATTTCTCTACTTGATCATATTGTCGCATGAGTTGTTGAACTTTTCCGTAGTTTTGTTTTTTCTCAGCGTCAATAATCAGTAACTTAATTTTGCGTAATTGTTCATTTTTATTTTGAATATCAGCTTTTTCTTGAGCAATGATATCTTGGTTGCTGGCTTCTATTTCAGCCTTTTCTTTTGCGTAGTATTCAGCGTAGTTTTGTTTAATTTCAGTAACTTTTGCCTCATACTTTTGAACCAAGGTTTCTTTTTTCTGAGCAATTTTTTCTAATTTGTCTTCATGTTCTTGTTCAACTTTTTCTCCAATGTTAATCACCGTTTCACCATCAGTGAAGATAGCGGTAGAAGAGGCTTTCTGTTCTTCAATTGCGGCTAACTTATTATCGATCTCATTAAAGTAGTTTTGTTCTAACTCAATTAATGTATCACGCTCTTCATCGAGCGCTTCAATTCGATGTTTGATTTCATCAAGTTTTGTTTTATGTGTGGTTACAAAATGTGAAATAATTTCTTCAGTTAACGCTTTTTGTTGTCCAAAAAGAATCATATTTTGCTCACTAAAGAAATCAGTAAACGCAAGTTCTGTTGTTTTCAACGACAGCACCTGACTATAAAACTGACGATATAGTGTTTCCATTGTCTGAAGTCGATCAGAAAGTTGAACATGTTCAAAGAAACGCATTTGTTTCTTGGCATTGAAAATAATATTCTCCGCATCAATCATATGATTCAGTTGCTCAACAACTGTTTCGCGATCAACTGTATCAATGGTATGATTGAGTTGTTCAATCTCATCGTTAAGCTCTTTAAGCTTACGTCGAGTAGAGGTAATGCGCTCATTATTGCGTTTTTTAATCTCCATGTTCGCTTCAAGAACATCATCAACCAATTGTTTCAATAATTTTGATTCTGATTCAATATCTTTTTCAATAATAGTTGAAATCTGCTTATCTGCATCTTTAATCACTTTGGGTAAAGAAAGGTCTTTATCTTTTGCCATATTAATCCTCCTCCCCAAATAGTGAGTCGTTTGATTCTTTCAATGCTTTGGTTGTGGTTGTGTATTTTTCTTTTTTAACAGCATTTAATGCTCCTTTAAAGGCATTAAGGTTATCTTGAACAAGCGATTCATCACGTGATGATAATGTATCGTAATGTTCTGTGTATGCTTTAGATTTTTCAAGATATTGCTCTAAATTCTCATTGAGTAAGTCTTTCGTTTTCTGCAACTTAGTATATAACGTGTCTTCTGCAGCTTGTAACAATGATTGCGTCTTTTGATGAAGCTCTTCAAGTTCTCTTTCCTTATCCCGAACTTGCTCATCAATCTTATGTTTAACATCTTGTATTTTTTGTTTAATGTCAACTTCTGTACCAATCTCATCAACACGAGAGGTTTCTTTTAACTCTTCTTTAACTTGACGGGTTTGATCCTTTTTACTGGTTTCAATACGCGCTTGTTTTTTAGCTAATCTTTGCATTGTTGCACGATAAGCATTTTGTGCTTTTTCTTGATAATCCGCAAGTCGACTTTTTGCACTCTCTTGAGCCATGTTATATATATTTTCTTCATAGTTTAAGATTGTTTCAGCTTCTTTATTTTTATCCTCTAAAACAGCAACCTTTTGATTATAGGTGTCTTTTAATTGCGCGATTTCTTCATCAATTCTAGCTTTACGTTTCGCAACATCTTGTTCTAAGGATTCTTCTAAAGCGACTTTTTGTTCTTGTTTAGGTTCCAACTTAGAAACTTTACTTTGATTAATTTGTTTCACTTTATTTAACGCTTCATTTTTAAGGTGTTGAATGGTTGCTTGTAACTCGTCGCGAGATTGATATAACTGGTCTAACTCGTTCGCTTTTTTCTCTTCTTGTTTTTTGACAAACTCATTAAACTCTTCATCTAAAGGCGTTAAAGCCCCTGCTTGAGATGCTTTTATTTTTTCTTTTGCCTTTATCGCACTCTCTTTCGCGTAATCAATCATTTTTTGGTCTGTTTTTATTAATGGTTCGTACGTTATTTGTGTTTCTTTGACAATACTTTTTTGGAATTTCTTTAACGCATCAAATATTTGGTTATATAAAATTGTTAACTGTTCAATAAATGTGTCGTGAGTATCTATGTTTGCTTTTTTAAACCGCTTTTTAGCCGCATCGAGTTGTGATGTCATGACCACTTGGTAATCTTTTGTGGCTGTCGTAATATCTTTGACGTCACGTTTATGTTTATCCAACAGTTTTTGACGTTCTTTATTGAGTTTTTTTAGCGCTGATTTATCTCTTGTTTGAGAAATCTTATTATCGACACGCCGCAAGTTAACCTCATGCATAAATGTCTTAGCGTCCTTCAAGACATTATATGACTCTTCAATGTACTCCGTTACATTTTCTAAGAAGCGGGTATCTTTTAAAACATTTTTTCGGGCTGTTTCAAGATCAAAAGAAGCAGTGTTGTGATATGGTGCTAACATCTCATCAATAGTCTTTACAAAAGACACGTTCAGTTTATTAAATGTATCTAAACGTGTTTCTATTAAATGTTGTGACTCTTCAAGGCGAATCTTTGGTTCTTTAATTTCGCGTGCTAAAGCATCATCGATTTTACTTAAATTTTCGTTGTATTGATCGATTAAGGTTTGTTTGCGCTCTTCAATATCTTGTTTCTTATTATTAATCATTGTATCGAGATTAACTTTATACGCATTTATTTCATTGCGGATCTTTGTTAAGTCTTCTTCATGTTTTAAC
>JAASSV010000079.1 GCA_021767685.1 Caryophanales bacterium
CAATGCTAATTGGGATGACCCAGCACATCTATCTGAATAATAAAGAGAGCTTAACGCTCTCTTTTCTATCAAGTTAGGAGGGACGACACCGTGTTATTACCTCTCTTACGCAAAGTAAATGATAAAATAATTTTTACAATAATGGGGTTAGTCGTCCCATTTTTTGTGTTGTTACCGCTAATCCAACTTCTCATTCGATCGTTTGGTTCTACATCTCGCTACTATCGTGTGCTATGGGAAAGTAGTGCATTGACTGATGGTGTTATCAATACCCTAGAACTCATTATTAAAGTTGGACTTTTCACATCATTCATTGGGTTTTTACTTGCCTATTTAATGACTTTCTTTACAATTAAATATAAGCGTATAATAAATATTCTAATTATTATCCCCCTTGCGATTCCTGTCTATGTCGCAGCATATACCTACACAAACATCTATTACTACTTACCTTTTTTAGAAACTCTCTTTAAAAATGACTTCTTTATGAATGGTGCGGTATTCATCTATACGATATTTTTATATCCTTATGTCTATTTAGCATCTAAATCATATCTTAAAAAGAATTTAACTGAGTATGTTGAAGCCTCATTAACTTTAGGTCGTTCCCATTTTATGATGTTTTTTAAATTAATTTTACCGCTCTCTCGGCCCGTCATCATTGGCTCTATGTTATTTGCCTTGTTCGAGACACTATCCGATTTTGCTGTTGTAGAATATTATGGGGTTCTAACACTATCACGATATGTTAATCTCGCATGGTTTGGACAAGGTGATTTTGTTAGCGCGGCTCGTTTTGCATTATACATTCTTGTCATTATGTTTGTGCTAATCTTTTTAGAAAAAACATCTCGCGCAAATAAACGCTATGCTGGAGCGAGTACACACCACCGGCATCTAACATTAAAAAAACCACAAAAAATACAAGCAGTTCTTATTTACGGCTTTATCCTTACGCCAATTATTCTTGGTGCACTATTACCAATTACTTCGATGCTTGTTTCTGTCGTTAGTAACTATCAGTATCTTCCTGATTTAGCCATTTTATCATTAACGATAAACACCCTTACCATTACACTAATAACGATTGTTATCATTATTGGTGTTGCCTTATTATTAACGACGCTCACCGTTCATACTAGGGGTGTTAAGAAGCAACTATTAGCTAGCGTTTCGGTGATTGGTTATGCAATTCCATCTATGGTTTTAGCTTTAGGACTTTATCTATTATTTATACGTTTTGATCAATGGCTGTACCGATCATTTAATCCCATTGGCTTAAATCAAATGATTTTTACATCGACGATATTGATTGTCATTATTGGGTTCTTCATAAAATTCTTTTCTATCGCATACTCTAACTTACTTTCAGCTTATCACCGTATGGATTATTCTTTGTTAGAAGCCTCAGAAAACCTTGGAGAAACCAAGCTAAGTACGTTACTTAGAGTAACTATACCCATCTTAAAACGCTCTATCTTAGCTGTTGCAATTATCCTCTTCATTGATATGGTTAAAGAATTAACGATTGTTTATAGTTTGCGACCCTTTAATTTTAAAACCCTATCGACTGAAGTATATCGATACGCTGGGAATGAAATGATCAGTATTGCCGCATTCCCATCTCTTATTATCATCATATTATGTACAATCCTTATTATTTATTTAGAAGAAGGTAATAAATCATGATTAAACTATCGAATATTGAATTTTCATATGATTCAGAAACCTCTATATTAGAGGACTTTGATTTAGACATTAGCGAAGGAGAAATTGTTGCGATACAAGGAAAAAGTGGTGTCGGTAAATCAACAATTTTAAGACTTATTGCTGGTTTAGAAACACCTACTTCTGGTGATATTTACCTAGATAATGTCTGTATTAATGCACTGCCCGTTCATAAACGAGCGGTCGGTTATGTCTTTCAAAGCAATGCATTATTTCCTCATTTAACCGTGAAGAATAACATTGCTTATGGGCTTTATAACTTGTCTAAGAAAGACACTGAAAAGCGTATTAAACACATCACCGAAAAACTCGGAATTGAAGAACTTCTTGACCGTTATCCTCATGAAATTAGCGGTGGCCAACAACAACGTGTCGCGATCGCAAGAACATTGGTAACACAACCTAAGGTGCTTTTACTAGATGAACCATTTAGTGCGCTTGACGCTGACTTAAAAGCGCAAATCCAGTTTGATATTAAACGGGTGTTGCACTCCTTAAACATTACAACAATCATCGTAACACATGATATTAACGACGCCTTAGCATTAGAAGCAAGAATTGTAACAATGAACACATAAAAAATACCAATAACTCAGGATTCTATCCGATGTTATTGGTGTTTTTTTATTCTGATTTTATTTGATCTCTTCCTGCTTCTTTAGCATCATAGAGCAACTTATCCACACGGTTGATCAAATCATCTGATGATTCTTTACTGTGATACTGTACCACTCCCATACTCACTGTAATGTGTCCAACATCTTCAAACTCAAGATCGTTTATCCCTTGATGAAAACGTTGGGCGATTTTTTTCGCTTGACTCAATTTTGTGTTTTGTAATGTGATGATGAACTCTTCACCACCATATCGAAATACGGTATCTTGATCACGTTTATTATTGCGAATATACTTTGCCATCTCTTTTAAAACCTTATCTCCTGTCACATGCCCATACTTATCATTTACTTGTTTAAAATGATCAATATCTAACATAATGACAGAAAATACTGTCCCTGATTTCTGATATTTACCTTTAAGTCTATTCAACACATTATATAACTCTCGACGATTATAGGTTTGGGTAAGTTCATCTTCTTCTGATAACTGACGTAGTTTCTCTTCAACTTTTTTTGATTCGGTGATATCAAAAACTATCCCTTGTAATAAGACCGGTTTACCCGAATCATCACGCTGAGTAACAACACCACGATCATAATACCATAAGTAATGTCCATCTTTATGTTGAATGCGGTATTCAACTTCGTATGCTTCGGTTTCTCCTTTCAGGTGTTGGCGCATATTATCCATAGTCCGTTCATAATCATCTGGGTGTAGTTTATTTGTAAAAAACTGGTAACCAACCTCACCAATTTTATCAGGATCATATCCTAATTGAGTTGCTTTTTTATCATTAAAAACAACCAGATTTTTATCATAAAACCATTCCCATTGACCTAGATTTCCGGCCCATGGAAACTCAACTAAAAATGTATCACTCTTATTTTTTAACGCTTTTTCAATGGTGTTTTCTAATGTATTAATGCGTTTTATTAATGCCTCTTTGCTCATATCTTTATATGATTTACTCATTGGACTTCCCTTTCTATATTTGCCATTAGTTTAAGTGGGTAAAATCGATTAATTGTACATGATGATTGAAATATGTTTTGTATCCGAATATTAAGGCAATATACGTTGTCAAACTAACCCCACCTAAAATGCCTAACATAATAGCTATTTGATAAAGCACCGAAAGTGTTGGATCAACACCTGATAGGATTTGACCTGTCATCATCCCCGGTAAGAAGATAATCCCCATACCCAACATTGAATTAATCGTTGGCATGATTGCAGAATCAAACGCTGAGTTAATAATATTATTTGACGCTTCTTTTGCAGTTGCGCCCAAAATTAACGCTTCTACAACTTCATCTTTTTTAGAGGTGAAACCTTCTATTAAAGTCTTAATCCCTAATGAGATACCTGTCATTGAGTTCCCAATAATCATACCCGTTAAAGGTATCAAATACTGCGGATTATAATAGGGTTCAATCCCAATAACAACCCAAGTAAAGAACATTAAAACAGGTAATGTTCCAAGGAATAACGCAACCGCAATGACCTTTTTCAATGGCTTTGATAACTGTTTTTCAAACTTGCTGAAGACAGTATATATCGCGAATGTCACCATCAGCAAAATAATTCCCAAACTAATAAGGGGATGTGGATTTTCTAAGATGAATGCTAAGATATACCCTACGATAATAAGTTGTGCGGTCATTCTGACAGTCGCAATTAACAACTCTTTCTCACGAGAGATTTGACGTCTCTTCATGATAAATAAAATGATGATAATAAATATATAGGCAAGTCCTAGTTCAATATATCCAATTTCAAAAATACCGTTATTCATTATCAATCACCTCGGTAATACGTCCTTGTTTGATTTTGATTATCTTATCCGCATATTGTTTCGCAATTGCTGAGGAGTGTGTGATCATAATCAACGATTTTTGATTATCTTTTACATAATCTACAACCTTTTTAATAACGAACGCTTCTGTTGTCTCATCTAATGAACTCGACGGTTCATCAAGTAAGATAACATCCGCATGGCAGTATAACAATCGAGCCAAAGCTAACCGTTGTTTTTCCCCACCAGAAAAATTAACGACATTATCCTCAAGATTTTTATCTAGTCCAACATCATTTAACAGTTGTTTAATTTTATCTTCATCTAGTGACAAGTCATGATACTCCGCAATTTTCTTAAAGTTATCTAATACGGTATGCTTAAAAATGTATGGCGTTTGTTGTAACAATACAACCTCTTTACGCAAAGCCACAGAATCATAGTCATTAATGGGTTTATCACGAAACGTAATCTCTCCTTCTGTTGGTGAGATTAATTTATTTAGTAGTGTTAAAAAGGTTGTCTTTCCACCACCACTGGGTCCTAGTAAAACTGTTATATGACCTTGTTCTATGGTGAACTCATCAATATCTAAAACCGTTTTATAACGTATATTATGTCCTGTATATAACATCCTGTTCCTCCTTGAAAATGGGATTATTATGACTTCGGCTTACAGATATACCAATTAGCGCGTATATCTACTTGAACAACTTGAACCTCTTCAAAACACGTTTTCAATTCTTGGATATGTTGTTCAATTTCAAGTTTAGGGTCCTTAATGAAGGTAAAATAATTGCCCCCTTCAAACCATTCTACCGTTGATGTATAGAACGCACGTTCATCATTATAGTCATGAATGATAACCCACTTGGTTGCCAAACGGCACATTTCTTGATATAGTTTCTTTCGTTCTTCAATAGATAGGCCGTGTGCAACATATGATGTAATCGCAATATCAAATCGCTTGTCTTGAAAAGGAATCCCCGATAGTAAATCATGTTCAACAAATGTAATATCTCGGTCTTTCGTTTTTTTCTTCGCCACGTTAATCATCGCACGTGAGTTATCGACACCGGTCACATTTAGGCCATGATCATGTAAAACAGCACACATTGCTCCCGTACCGCATCCGATATCAATAGCTGTTGAAAACTTTGTAATATCCAGTGATTCTTTCATATCAGAGACAACCCTATCATAACGCTTATATTGCCCGTTAAAGAACCACCCATAAATTGGTGCAATCAATTGATAAAGCCAACGCTTTTTAAATATGC
>JAASSV010000080.1 GCA_021767685.1 Caryophanales bacterium
AGAAGTGGTATTTTACCAAGACCACCAGGGGCATTAAAGATATAGGTTGGTATTGCTAGGCCAGAGGTATGTCCTCTTAAGTATGACATAATCTCTAATCCTTTGGCAATGGTAGGAATGAAGTGATGTGTTCCTTTAACTTCTTTCGCATGGAAAATATAATACGGTTTTACACGTGCTTGTAATAAGCGTTGATTGAGTAAGGTCATGATAAATTTATCATCATTGATTCCCTTGAGTAATACTGCTTGGTTACCAACAACAACACCGTTATCGACAAGTTTTTGAGAGGCGGCCATACTTTCTTCGGTCAACTCATAATAATGATTATATTGTGTGTTTACATATACAGGATGATATTTTTTAAGAATGGATACGAGTGTATCTGTAATACGCATTGGCATAGTTACAGGGGTACGTGTACCAAATCGAATAATTTCAACATGTTCAATTTGACGCAGTTGTTGTAACAAGTGTTCGATTTGATTATCCGATAATAGAAATGCATCTCCACCAGTAATGAGGACATCACGGATCTCTTTATTATCCTTAATATATGCTAAAGATTCGTCGATTAATGATTGGCTAGTATGTCCATCTGTTTCTCCAATCAAGCGCCGACGTTGACAATGACGACAATACATCGCACAAATATTTGTGACATTAATAATTAAACGATCAGGATAACGACGAGTAATACTACCGGCTGGATTTGTAAACTCTTCAGCCATAGGATCTTCTTTACCGAAATCAACGGCATATTCTCCCTTGCTTGGGACACTCAACATCTTGATCGGATTATTCTTTTCATTTGTAATAAGAGCTAAATAATAAGGAACAATCGCAAATCGATTGGTCTGACTTAACTTTTTAACGTCTTGAACTTCCTCTTGGGATAAATGAATAAATTTAACTAAGGTTTCAACATCAGTAATGCGGTTTCGCATTTGCCAATGCCAATCATTCCAGTCGTCTTCATCACCATCAAAATAGTCTAATAACTTAGCTTTGTTGTGTTCGTACTCTTGTTTGTTACCTTCAAGTTGTCGCATAGCTTTTTCTTTATATGCCATAAACTCACTAATACTGCTTGAAAGTTCTTTTGCCCGGGCTAAAGAAATTTTTTTCGCATTCATCTCCATCATCCTTTCTATATGCTAATAAAATTATAACAAAAAACGCTTAGAAAAGCAAAAATGGGTACAAAAAAACGAGTGAAATCACTCGTATTCTTTGACCAATTCTAAATAATAATCTTTATTGGCTTCATTTGCTTTAATTTCTTCTTCAGTTAACTCACGGATGACTTTCATTGGATTACCAATAGCTAAATGATAGCTTGGTACTGTTTTTCCTGGTGGAACTAGTGTTCCCGCACCAACAAGTGCGCCTTTTTCAACGGTCGCTCCATCAAGTAAAATACTGCCCATTCCAATTAATGCATCATCTTCAATTGTACAGGCATGAATAATCGCACCATGTCCAATTGTAACGTTCTTACCGATCGTTGTAGGTAAGTCCGAATTTGTATGAATGACAGTGTTGTCTTGAATGTTCGTGTCTTTTCCAACACGTATCGGAGCCATGTCACCACGCATTGAAACATTGTACCAAATATTAACGCCTTCATCGATAATAATATCACCAGATAAACACGCACCTTGGAATATCTTCGCATCCTTACTTACGCGTGGAGTTTTTTCTAAGTGTCGTTGTAGATACATTAAATCAACCTTTCTGGGTAGGCTTCTAACCCTAGTTTTAAGATGTTCATTGCTGTTTTCATATCCTCTGAGTTAAGTACGTAAGCCAATCGCACTTCATCTTTTCCGAGTCCTGCAGTCGCATAGAATCCTTCTGCAGGAGCAAGCATAATTGTTTCGTTATTAACATCAAACTCTTCTAATAACCAGACAACAAATTGCTCAGCATCAGGGACTGGTAACTTTATTATAACATAAAATGCGCCTTGTGGCTTTTCACATACGATACCATCGATCTGATTTAGGGTATCATAGACGATATTTCTACGGGTTTCATACTCTTGTTTGATCTCTTGTGTATATGATTCAGGCAGTTCATATAAAGCAGAAGCACCGATTTGTTCTAGGGTTGCCACACATAATCTGGCTTGACACAATTTTAAGATATTTAACATTAAAGCGGTATTTTTTGAAGCAATAGCACCAATTCTCGCACCACAAGCACTATACCGTTTCGATACACTTTCAATAATAATAAGATGTTCTTCGATGCCCGGAATGGTTCCCATCGATTTACTTTCTAACTCATCAAACGCCATACCATGATAAACTTCATCACTTATAATAAACAAATTATGTTCAATAGCAATGTCAGCTAACATATGCATTTCTTCATCAGTTAGTACAGTACCTGTTGGGTTACCAGGATTACTGAATAAAATAGCTTTAGTTTTTGGGGTGATTAATGCTTCAATAGCTTGTTTATTTGGCAATCTAAATCCATTTTCAGCATAGGTTGTTATCGGTTTAATTGTGGCATTAACTTCACCAGTAAACCCATTATAGTTTGTATAAAACGGTTCAGGGACTAAAATTTCATCTCCAGGATCACAGGTTGCGATAGTCGCGAAGGTTACGGCTTCACTCCCGCCGTTTGTGATTAAAATTTCATTGTCTTCAAAGTGAATATCATCACGTTTAAAATAATTTTGAATCGATTTTATTAAGGTAGGTTCTCCTTGTGAAAAAGAGTATTTGATAATTCGTGAGTCATACTCATTAATCGCATTCATAAAAACATCAGGCGTCTCAATATCTGGTTGTCCTATATTTAAATGATATACTTTTTTACCTAAGGATTTTGCTTTTGTAGCGATTGGGACTAATTTTCTGACTGGGGATTCTTGCATTGCTTGTATTCTTTGTGATAGTTTCATCCTCATTCTCCTTTCAAAACCATACTTATTGTATCATTAGGGGGGTAAAAAAGCAATAAAACTCAGACAAAAATGTAAACACTTTCAATGAAAGAAATTCAAATCAAGAACAAAAAAAGATGTCGAAAAAATCTATGAAAATATTTTCATGAAATAATTGAAAATAATAAAAAATAATTGAAATGTAAATGGCTAAATTGAGCGAATATGATGAAATGATTAAAAACATAAACTTTTTTAATGAAAACGCTTGTTTTAGAACTGATTACTTGTTAAAATGTCATTGTGTTGAAATACTGAGTAAAGGATGATGAATTTTGAAAAAGAAACTGTTTATTCCTGGTCCCGTAGATGTCGCACCAGATGTATTAGAGAAGTTAGCGACACCACAGATTGGACACAGGACACAAGAAGCAACAAACTTACAAAAACGTATAAGCGAAAAATTACAGACTTTAATGTATACTGATAATACGATTATCTTATCAACGTCTTCAGGAACAGGTATCATGGAAATGAGTGTACGTTCGTGCACCAAAAAACGTGCTGCCATTTTCAGTGTTGGAGCATTTGGTGATCGCTGGTATAAAATTGCGAAAGCTAATAACGTTCCTGCGGATCATTTTAAAAGTGAACCTGGGGAACCCACGACTCCTGAAATGGTTCGTGAGGTACTAGAAACTGGTAAGTACGATGTGGTTACTGTAACTCATAATGAAACAAGTGCAGGACTAATGAACCCTGTTTACGAGATTGGACAAGTCATCAAGGAGTTTCCAGATGTTGTTTATTTAGTTGATAGCGTTAGTTCATTAGGTGGCGCAAAAATTGAAGTTGACAAATCACATATTGATATTTGCTTATCATCAACGCAAAAAAGTTTAGGTGTGCCACCTGGACTTGCGGTAGCTAGTGTATCTGATAAAGCAATCGCTCGCGCCGAGACGGTTGAAAATCGTGGATACTACTTAGACCTAATCAATGTTGTTAATCGTGTGAAGCGTAATTATCAATACCCATCAACCCCATCAACGCCTCATATGTGGGCGTTAGATTATCAATTATCTAAAATTATTGATGAAGAGGGCTTAGATAATCGTTTCGATCGTCATACTCGCTTAGCTAATATTGTTAGAGAATGGGCAAAAAAACACTTTGAATTATTTGCAAATGAAGCCTACGCATCTAACACTGTTACAACGATTATGAACACAACGGGTAACAGCGTTAAAGCATTAAATGAAGAATTAGGTAAACGTGGATATATGATTTCTAATGGCTATGGTGATTTGAAAGAAAAAGCATTCAGAATTGCTCACATGGCCGACCGTAAAGAAGAAGATTTATTAGCTCTATTAAAAGAAATAGAAGATATTTGGGGGCTTAAGTAATGATAATACTTGCAAATGATGGTATTGATTCAAGTGCAAAAGAAACCCTTGAAGAAATGGGGTACACCGTAGAAGTTGAACATTATGAAGGGGATGCCTTGTTACAAAAAATCAAAGAGATTGATTGTATTATTGTTCGTTCAGCGACAAAGATACGACAACCTATTATTGATGAAGCACTTAAGACAAACCAGTTAAAACTGATTATCCGTGCCGGTGTCGGTATTGATAATATCGATCATGAGTATGCCAAAGTCAAAGGGATTACTGTCATGAATACACCTAACTCTAGTAGCGATGCTGTGGCTGAGTTAGCACTAGGACATATGTTTGCATTAGCAAGACATATCTATATTGCAAACGTGACAATGCGCGAAGGACGTTGGGAGAAAAAACAATACCGTGGTATTGAGTTAAACGGTAAGACATTAGGACTTGTTGGTTTTGGTCGTATCGCTCATAGCCTTGCTAAAAAAGCAATCGCACTCGGAATGTCAGTTATCTATTATGATAAATCAGATACTGTGACAGAACTTGAAAATTGTCAACGTGTTGATAAAGAGACACTATTTAAAACTGCTGATTTTCTCAGTCTTCACATTCCATTCATTAAGGAACAAGGACCTTTCTTAGATAGAAAAGCCTTTAAAAAAATGAAAAAAGGGATGTATCTTATCCATACAGCACGAGGTGGCGTTGTAGACGAAACAGCACTGCTTGATGCATTAGATGCCGGTATTATTGAACGAGCAGCCCTCGATGTATATGAAGATGAACCTGTTAAAAATATGCGAATTTATACGCATGATAAAATTTCATTAACACCACATATTGGCGCGGCTACTTATGAAGCACAAGCGCGCATTGGCTTAGAAACAATCGAAGTAATAAAACAATATTTAGCTTAGGGAGGATACAAAAATGGCAATTGTTAAACCTTTTAAGGCCTTACGTCCAAGAAAGGACTTAGTTGAACGTGTTGCTTCATTACCTTATGATGTCATGAGTCGTAAAGAAGCGAAACGAATGGCGATGGGAAACCCATATAGTTTCTTACATGTCGTTCGTTCAGAAATTGATTATCCATCAAGTGTAGATG
>JAASSV010000081.1 GCA_021767685.1 Caryophanales bacterium
ATACGTCGGATACCTCGCAAATCATCTTTATTGACACACCGGGTATTCATAAACCCCACCATAAATTAGGGGAATACATGACAAAAGAGGCATTGAATACGCTGAGAAGTGTTGATCTTATCTTATTCATGGTTGATGCGTCTCGTGGGTACCAATCTGCCAACGAGTTTATCATCAATGAACTTAAACAAGTTGATGTTCCTGTTTTTTTATTGTTAAACAAAGTTGACTTAATTAAAGACATCCCAAGATTACATGATGATGTACAGAAATATAAAAAAGCGTATCCGTTTAAAGGAATTTTTTCTATTAGTGCCTTACGAGGCGATAATGTTGATAAGCTTATTCAAGACATTGAAAACGAGTTAGACGAAGGACCAAAATATTATCCTGAAGATCAAATTACGGATCATCCAGAACGATTTATTGTTGGTGAGTTAATCCGTGAAAAAGTGTTGCGACTAACGCATGAAGAAGTCCCACATAGTGTGATGTGTCAAGTTGATTATCTCGAATATGATGACAAAAATCCGAAACTGTTAAATATTCATGCCTCAATTATCGTTGAACGTGAAAGTCAAAAAGGGATCATTATTGGTAAAAACGGTCGTATGATTAAACGGATAGGATCACTCGCTCGTAAAGATATATTACATTTACTTGGAAACAAAGTATTTCTTGATTTACATGTTAAAGTCGTTAAGGACTGGCGAAACAAACAGTTTCATTTGAAAAACTACGGCTATACAAACGAAACATAGGTGATCTTATGGAAGAAACTAAGGGACTTGTTTTACAATCACTTGACTATAAAGATAATCATAAAATCTTGTACCTTTATACCGCAGTTGGTCATCAAACACTCCTCGCTTATGGCGTAAAAAAAATGAATAACATCCAACGGTTTTTAAGTCAACGCGGCTCATTGATCCAGTACAAGACACCTAAAAAACCGATGGATTCATTATGTGATGGTGAACTTTTAAATGGCTATGATAGTATAAAAGAAGACCCTACTACGTATACTCGGATGCTGCATATTTTAGAACTTGTTCGTCATGTGATTGATGACCATTCCAATCACCCGAAAATGTTTCAGTTTCTTGTTAAAATATTTGATCAGATGAATCAATTAAAGGATGCTGAGCTATATCAATATATTTTTGAGTTAAAACTTCTCCATTTTATTGGATATGGTCTTAACTTTAAACAATGCAATATTTGCGGTAATAACAAGGATTTAGTCTTTCACCCGAGTAGTGGCGGAGTGATTTGTCGTCACCATATTAAAGACTTTTCAGTCACTTATCCGTATGATACATATGAATCATTAGCACATTTATACTTTATTGATATTAGTCAAGATACCCCACGTCAATTATCATCAACTGAGCGTAGTCATATTTCAGACATTATCGCACTGCTTTATGATGAATTTGTCGGATATCAGACAAAATCAAGCAAAATATTGCAACAAATGAAAAAAATCTAAAGAGCTTGTCTCTTTTTTTTAAAAGGTGTGCTATAATATAAACTGCAGTATTATGTCTACTTACCAACTAGGAGGGTCATTATGAGTAACATAACAATGGAAGAATTAGTTAATTATGCCAAAAATTATGGATTCGTGTATCAAGGAAGCGAGATTTATGGCGGTCTTGCCAACACGTGGGATTATGGACCACTTGGTGTATTACTAAAAAACAATATTAAACAAGCATGGTGGAAAAAGTTTATTCAAGAACATCGGTTAAATGTTGGACTAGACAGTTCAATCTTATTGAACCCGAAAACATGGGAAGCTAGCGGACACGTTGGTGGCTTTTCAGATCCACTGATTGACTGTAAAGAATGTAATACCCGTCATCGTGCGGATAAACTGATTGAAGATGCCTCAAATGGTGAGGTCATTGCCGATGGTTGGGATAACGATAAAATGGTTAACTACATGAAAGAACAT
Source organism: Caryophanales bacterium (assembly GCA_021767685.1). Classification (GTDB taxonomy): domain Bacteria; phylum Bacillota_I; class Bacilli_A; order Izemoplasmatales; family Izemoplasmataceae; genus JAIPGF01. The sequence continues at coordinate 1,961 of JAASSV010000081.1, forward strand.
CACATCACTTGCCCTGAATGCGGTAGTGATAACTTCACTGATATTCGTGAGTTTAACCTGATGTTTAAAACATCTCAAGGTGTTATTGAAGATTCCAACAGTGATATTTTCTTACGCCCAGAAACAGCTCAAGGAATCTTTTTAAACTTTAAGAACATTCAACGTAGTTCGCGTAAGAAAGTGCCGTTTGGGATTGGTCAAGTCGGAAAATCTTTCCGTAATGAAATTACACCGGGTAACTTTATTTTTAGAACACGTGAATTTGAACAGCTTGAACTTGAATTTTTCTGTAAGCCAAACACTGAATTAGAATGGTTTGATTATTGGAAGAACTATTCCTTTAACTTTTTAAAAACCTTAGGAATTCATTCTGATCATATTAGAATGCGCGATCATGAAGAAGATCAGTTATCACACTATTCGAATGCGACAACAGATATTGAATACAAATTTGAATGGGGATTTGATGAACTTTGGGGAATTGCATCAAGAACAGATTATGACTTACGGCAACACCAAGAATATTCATCGCAAAATTTAACGTATCATGATCCGGATGATAATTCAAAATATCTCCCGTATGTAATTGAACCATCACTCGGGGTTGAACGGTTATTTTTAGCAATATTAAATGAAGCATACACAGAAGAAACCTTAGACAATAATGAAACACGTATTAACTTACGTATTGCGCCATTCTTAGCGCCATATAGTATTGCTGTATTACCGTTAATTAAAAAATTTCATGGCGATAAAGCCAAAGAAATGTTTGAATTTTTAAGCCCATATTTCTCAACAACTTATGATGAACGCGGAAAAATTGGGAAACGATATCGTCGTCAAGACGCTATCGGAACCCCATATGTTATCACAATTGATGACGATGGCGTTAACAATGATGTCTTCACGATTCGTGATCGTGACAGTATGGAACAAATATCCTTACCAAAAGATAAACTCATAGCGTATTTACAAGATAAACTACAGTATTGATAAGGAGGCACTATGGCCCGAATCGACCAAACAAAAATTCAAGAAATCTTAAGTAAAACAGATATCTTGGATGTGATTGGTGAACAAGTAGCTCTTTCAAAAAAAGGAAAGAGTTATTTTGGCTTGTGTCCATTTCATGAAGAAAATACCCCATCATTTTCAGTAGAACCTACACGTAAAATTTATAATTGTTTCTCTTGTGGAGAAAAAGGAAATGCCATTACCTTTTTACAAAAAACCAAAAACATGCATTATGTTGATGCGGTTAAAAATCTCGCCGAACGTGCAAATGTAACACTAGATATTGATACGAGTCAATATGTTAATCCGCACCAAACACTTTATACAATAAATCAAGAAGCGAAACAATTTTATCAGTTTTACTTATCGAGTACAAAATCAGGAAATGATGCGAAACAATATCTAGCATCTCGCGGAATAACAGAAGATGTCATTACAACGTTTCAGCTAGGTCTTGCGCCAAATGAGTATGACTTGCTAACAAAAACATTAGTTGGTAAAGATTTTCTAGAGGCAGACTTAATGGATTTAGGGTTAACCAAAGAAGGTAAGAATGATCGTTTTTATGACCTCTTTAGAAAACGAATCATCTTCCCTATTATCGATGACAAACAACGCGTACTGGCGTTCTCTGGTCGACTGTATCAAGGAGAAGAGAATCAACCCAAATACATTAACTCGCCACAAACGAAAATTTTTACCAAAAGTCAGGTGCTATATAATCTAAATAACGCAATTTCCGCGATAAAACGCCATAATCGTGTTATCCTATTAGAAGGATACATGGATGTTATTGCCCTGTACCGGGTTGGGATCAACGAGGCAGTCGCAAGTATGGGGACAAGTTTAACCCAAGAACAGGTTAAGTTATTAAAACGCTATACAAACAACGTCACTATTTGTTATGATGGTGACAGTGCCGGATTAGATGCCACAGAACGGGCAATAAGACTCTTAGAAGCTCAAGATATGTCTGTTAAGGTAGCATTATTAGAAGAAGGATTAGATCCTGATGATTATATCAAAGTCCATTCTAAAGAGGCACTAACGAATGTCATTAATAATGATTGGATCGATCCCACTGAATTTCGGTATGAACGCTATCGTACCCACACGGATTTTACGAAAATGTTAGAGATAGAAAAATTTAAAAAAGATGTATTCAATCTGATTAAGACATTACCACACACTACAATAGATGCTTATCTAGAGCGTCTTAGTGATGATGCGGAGTTAAAACTTGAGTCTATTAAACAAGATTTTACACAATACACAAAACGCCAAGTTAGCCCATCACAACGACAACGTCGTAATGACATACCGATTGATAGTAAATATGAAATTGCCGAACGTAAACTCATCAATTACTTTATTGCCGATGTTAAATATCTCAATCGATTTCAACACGATTTGGATGATATGCTATATATCAATCAGGTATCTCGGGATATTCGCCACGCCATTGAAGACTTGTATTACTTTAGTGACGATGAGGACTATACCACCATCACACAAGAAGAACTGTACCACGCTTTAGAACCACATCAAATCTCATATTATGAGAATAAAATTGCTTATAAAGACGAATTATTATCCGAAGATGAGTTCTTTGATTTCATTGACACACTAAAAGAATACGAAATCAAACGACGCATTGAAGACTATAATATAAAAATAAAAGAAGCGCTAACGAACGAAGAGAAAATCAAGTTAGCCAAAGCTAGACAGAAATTAAAGGAGGATTTACATGGATAAAAACAAGATTATTCAAGAATTAGTAGGTGTTAGTAAACTCAAAGGGTATGTCACTGTAAAAGAAATTGAAAAATATGTTAGTGATGATACCGATGAGTTTGATGACATTATTGAAACGTTAGAAGGTAAAGATATTGATGTCGTTAGTGAAGAAGAAATGGTTACTTACACATTACCAACAATTGATGGTGATGATGAAGATGATGAGGATGATGGATTAGATCCAAGCATCGTATTGGATTTAGACTTTACTAAAGATATAGAAGAAGAATTAATGAATGATAAATCCTTCGAGTCACAAGTCTCTGTTAAAGTCGATGACCCAGTCCGTATGTATTTAAAAGAAATCGGACGCGTCGATTTACTTGATAGTTCACAAGAGGTTGAACTTGCAACAGATATCGTCAATGCAGAAGAAGCAAAAGAAAAATATGACAAAATGGTTGAAGAAGGCGAAGACATTAGCCCTGAATATAAACTAGAAGTGGAGCAAACCATCTTTAAAGGAGAACTTGCCCGTAACAAATTAGTCGAAGCCAACTTACGTTTAGTGGTTTCAATTGCGAAGCGCTATGTTGGACGCGGTATGCAATTCCTAGACCTCATCCAAGAAGGTAACATGGGATTAATGAAAGCAGTAGGAAAATTTGATCATACCAAAGGTTTTAAGTTTTCAACTTA
>JAASSV010000082.1 GCA_021767685.1 Caryophanales bacterium
ATAAAGACCCGAAGGAGTTTCCTAGGGTCTTTCTTGAAGGTGATAAATTATGCAACTATCTGATGTGAAAAGTATTGTCGAAGGACATAAAAAAGAACAAGAAAAAATCCATAACTTAATTGATTTAGACGCAATAAAAGAAGATATAGATGCTTTGCAAAAACAAACATATGATGCGTCGTTTTGGGATACGCCTGAAACAGCAAATCAAACGATTCAACAATTGAAAAGATTAAAGAAACGGTATGATCAAATCGCTACTTACGATGATCTTATTGAGAACTTAGTTTTATCGCAAGAACTTGTAGAAGAAGATGAGAGTTTGTTAGAGGATATTGAAACGTATGATAAGCAGTTAACGAAAAAAGCAGAAAACTTGGAGATTATGTTACTCTTATCGGATGAGTATGATGACTTAAATGCGATCTTAGAGATCCATCCTGGCGCCGGAGGGACAGAGTCACAAGACTGGGCAAACATGTTATACCGCATGTATAACCGCTATGCGTCAAGTAGTGGTTATACACAAGAAGTGCTTGATTATCAAGCGGGAGATGAAGCGGGAATAAAAAGTGTCACATTTGCAATTCGTGGAGATAATGCCTATGGGTATTTAAAGGCAGAACATGGCGTACATCGTCTTGTTCGTATCAGTCCGTTTGATAGTGGTGGACGACGTCATACATCATTTGCCAGTGTCACTGTCATCCCTGAGTTTGAAGGCGACATTGATATTGAAATTGATGATAAAGATTTAAAAATCGATACCTACCGTTCAAGTGGTGCTGGTGGACAGAGTGTCAATACCACCGATAGTGCTGTTCGGATTACCCATATCCCAACGCATATTGTTGTAACGGTCCAGAATGAACGGTCACAAATTAAAAATAAAGATAAAGCAATGCAAATCTTAAAAGGAAAACTTTACCAAAAAGCGTTAGAAGAACAACAAGAAAATATTGCCAAATATCGTTCAACAGATGTCTCGAACTCGTTTGGTAGTCAGATACGCTCATATGTTATGCACCCTTATTCAATGGTGAAAGATCACCGAACTAATCATGAAACAGGGAACGTTGATAAAGTCATGGATGGCGACTTAGATCCCTTTATCAAAGCCTACTTAACCCAGCAACAAAAGGATGATAACAATGGATAAACATCGCATTCGACCAATAAAAAATCCTGAACGTTACGGATGGATTTCATTTGGTATTATCCTTATGGCTTCAGGGTTCTATTTCTTTTTAATTCCTGTCGATTTAGTCGCTGGTGGCGTAACGGGAATCGGAATGATTTTAAATGAAGTATCGGAAAGTATTTCAATTTCATTAACGGTCTTCATTATGAATATATTACTGTTATTACTTGGTTGGTTAGTGCTTGGAAGAAAACTCTTTTTACGCAGTATTTATGGGAGTTTACTCTTTCCATTAGTCTTATTTGTTTTAGAACAGTTTGTTCCTGTATTCAGTATTGAAAATGATTACGTTATTGCCGTTACCTTTGGTGGTGCGTTATTAGGACTTGGCTTTGGCTATGTCTTAAAGTATGGAGGGACAAGTGGTGGAACAGATATTCCTGTTAAAATATTACACCGCGTATTTAACCTTCCAATTAGCTTTAGTGTCTATTTAATTGATGGTTTAATTGTCCTAGCAGGAACGATAGTCTTTTCTCAATCAGGCAGTGTCCTTGTTGGTCTTTATGCGATTATCGCGATTGCGATAAGTGGTAAAGTTGCTGATATGGTGGTTGTTGGGGGAAGTTCTAAAAAAGCATTACAAATTATTACCGATTATCCTCAAGAAATCAAAGAGGCTATCTATGATTCTGTCAGTCGCGGTGTCACAGAGGTGCCAATTAAAGGAGGATATTCTCAATCCAAAAAAATAATGTTAATTACCGTTATTACCAAACGAGAATATTATCTCGCAAGAAGTGTGATATCACGTATTGATGAAGATGCCTTTGTCTACGTAACCCCAGCGACTGAAATACATGGAGAGTTTTTAGAAAGAGAGAGTGATGACTCATGAGTAAACGATTAATTGGTTTATTTGCCTTTATTGTTGCCATAGGCGCAAGTTTTTATACTGGATATAATTTAAATACTGTGGAGCCACAAGATGGAACCCCACAAGATGATACCCCATCATTAAACGAAGATGGTGCAACCACTGTGACTGATGAGGTCTTCCTTGAAGTCCTTGAAACGTTGATGGAGAATCATTATACACAGCCATCAAGAGAGCTATTGATGGAAGGGGCAGTTAACGGTATGATTGATGCGTTAGATGATCCGCATTCCAGTTATTTTGATCTTGAAGAATATAATAGTTTTGAAAGTGGCTTTGAAGAAAGTTATGTGGGTATTGGCGTAAGAGTAAGTTTTGTTGAAGGACAAATCATTGTCGAAGATGTCATGGACGGGGGACCAGCTGAAGAGGCAGGGATTTTACCAAACGATATTATTGTGAGTGTTGACGGTATTGATATTACCGCACAAAACTTTTATGAAACGATCCAAATGATCCTTGGTGAAGAAGGAACCCAAGTTACTGTTGGTATCTTCCGTCAAGGGGTCGATAATATTATTCAGTTAACGATGACACGTGCTGTGATTGAAAACTCAAGTGTCAATTATCAAGTCTTTAACAAAGGTGGCCAAAAAATTGGATATATTGAAGTCACTCAATTTGGGAATGAAACCGCCACTAAGTTTGCTGATGCGATTACGGTATTAGAGTCACAAAACATTAATGGACTTGTTGTAGATTTACGCAACAATGGTGGAGGTCGCCTTGATACGGTGTCGAGTATGTTGCGAGAGTTTTTGGTTGATAATGGAAAACCTATCTTTTCAATAGAATACTATTCGAATGGTGAGTTTGAAAGCCATAACTTTTATGCAGAAAATGATACACCAAAAGCGTATGAAATCGTCACAATTGTGAATGAAAACAGTGCCAGTGCATCGGAAGTGTTTGCCAGTGCTATGCAAGAACAAGGGAACTATCCAGTTCTTGGAACCACAACGTATGGTAAAGGAACAATGCAGACTGATATTTTAGTGCAAGCAACAGTTGGTGACAGAGTTCATGTCTCAATCGGTAAATGGATTACAAGTGATGGTAACTGGGTTCATTTCAATGGAGGAACAGACGGCATTACACCAGATATTATCGCTGAACCTACACCTGAAGAAACCGCATATAAAGTCTTTTTAATTGATGAAGAGCCATTTGAAGTAGATACAGTAGATCCTCGAATTGCGAATATTCAACATATTCTCAATACGATGGGATATGATGTTAGAACCGATGGGTATTTCGGCCAAGAGACCCTTAGTGCGATTATCAATATTCAAAATGATAATGGTCTCTCAGCAACAGGCTTAATTGATCAGGACACATTGACAATTATCAATGCCGCCTTAGATAACTTCCGTGATAACCCAGCAAATGATACGCAACTTCAAGCGGCCTTAGATTACTTTATTAACAATGATTAAAATCACAGATATTGCCAAACATAAAGATGGTTATTTGGTGACGTTGTCATCAAAAGAATCCTTTTATGTTAGCGAACAAACGCTAAGTCAATATCATTTATACGTACAAAAGGAGCTTGAACAAGCTGAGATTAATGAGATTAAAGCAGGCGCAGAATATGATATTGCCTATAGTAAGGCACTTGCTTATGTTACCCGTCAAATGCGCACAATTGGCGAAACAAAAACATACTTAAAACAAAAAGATATGAAACGTATCACCATAGCGCAAGTGATCGATCGTTTAAAAGAAAACAATTATCTCGATGATCATAGATATGCTAAACTATATGTAGAAGACAAAAAGCAATATTCCCATGATGGTCCGAAAAAAATCACGGCTTATTTACGGAAAAAGAAAGTTGATCAGCCCGTGATTGATCACGCCTTATTGGCCTATGATATACCAGAACAAAAAGAGACGATTGCAAAAGAGTTAGAGAAACTAGCGAAACGGCCGATAAGAAAACCATATTATAAAGCAATCAATAGTTTGAAACAGAAGTTTTACCGATATGGTTTTGCCTCATATTTAATTGACGAAGTATTTCAATCACACCATCATCTTATTGATGACATGATTGATGAAACAGAGTCATTAAAAAATGAACTAGCAAAACTAAAGAAAAAATCGTTATCAGCGTTTGAAATAAAACAAACCTTACGACAAAAGGGATATTCAAGTGGAGCGATTAGTTCACTTGAAGAATAGGAGGCATGTATGAATCAAGAAGATTTATATTTTTTCAACCAAGGAAAACTCTATGATGCTTACCGTGTTTTTGGTGCACATATTATCAAAGATGATGAGGGACATCATCAAGGTGTTCGTTTTACCGTGTGGGCACCTCATGCCAAAGAAGTGAGTGTATTAGGTGAGTTTAATGGCTATCAAGCATGGGTTCACAATCTAAGTAAGATTGATTCTACTGGCATTTGGCAAATTGACATTAAAGATGCCAAAGAATGGCATGAATATCAATACGAGATAAAAACTCATAATGGACGTGTGTTATATAAAGCGGATCCATATGCGTTCTTTTCAAGTGAACGACCAAGTCAATTAAGTAAGGTCTATGATATTGATGGGTATTTTTGGAATGATGCGAAATATATGCATAATCGGGAGCATATCCGACCATATGATCAACAAATGAGTATTTATGAGTTACATTTGGGAACCTGGATGGTGAAACCTGATGGGACGCATCATAAATATAACGAAGTCGTTGATCTGCTCATCCCATATTTAAAAGAAAATGGCTTTACTCATGTTGAGTTTATGCCGTTAATTGAACATCCCCTAGACCAATCATGGGGATATCAAGGAACGGGTTATTATAGCGCAACGAGTCGTTTTGGCGTGCCAAAAGACTTGATGTACTTAATTGATCGCCTTCATCAAGAAGATATTAAAGTTATTATGGACTGGGTACCAGGCCATATTTGTCGTGATGCCCATGGGTTGTATATGTTTGATGGAGAACCCTTATATGAATATGATGAAGCATGGAAACGGGAAAATGAAGTATGGGGAACCGCAAACCTTGATTTAGGTAAAGGTGAAGTGCAAAGTTATCTCATTTCTAACGCGTTATATTGGATGAAATACTTCCATGTCGATGGGTTCCGCATTGATGCGGTAAGTAATTTGATTTATTACTTAGGAAATAGTAATAACGGCGTGAATGAAGGCGCGTTAACGTTTATACGGCACCTAAGTCAAAAAGTGTTTGAACACTTTAATAATGCGTTATTAATCGCAGAAGATTCAACAGCCTATCCAAAAGTGACCCACCCGGTGGATCATGGTGGATTGGGGTTTAACTATAAATGGAATATGGG
>JAASSV010000083.1 GCA_021767685.1 Caryophanales bacterium
CCTGATTGTCATCAAGTACTTTGTCAACAGTCTGAGCGCATATTTTATGCGCTTTTGTTTTCTACATACCGGATGGATATTGCTGTATATCGTTTGCCTATATAGATACAAGAAAAGAACTGAGATTTTCCACCTCAGTTCTTTTCGTTTTTTTATATCTCTATTCGTTTTCTTGTGCTGTCTTAAGCTGTCGTTTTTTTAATCGTTTGTTGACGTAGAATCGTTTTAATAGTCCTACAATCAATAATATTAGAATGTTAATTAAAACGATCGTTGCCCCACTGGCCACATTCAGTTCGTATGAGAGCCATAATCCACCAATAATGGATATCTCACTAAAGATTATAGCAATCACAACGGTATTCTTGAAACTCTTACCTATCTTCATTGCTGCAGCAACAGGAATAATCATTAAAGATGATACAAGTAGAACTCCAACCGTTGCGATAGATAAAGATACAACCAATGCGAGAACAAACGTAGATACAAACTGGAATATCCCAATTTTAATCCCTAACAATCTGGCATATAATTCATCAAAACTTACGATTACAATTTGTTTATAGTAAACTAAGACAAGGACAATAACTAGTAATGCCGTCGCAATAATAATAGCTAGGTAGCGATTACCAACCGTTAAGATACTTCCGAATAAAAAGTTGTAGATACTTGTATTAAACCCACCACTTAAGGATATGAATAAAACGCTCAATGCGGTTCCCAAACTTAATACAATAGGCATACTGATTTCTTTATAATTTTGATAATATCCGCGGAGTATCTCAATAATAAAGGCTCCAATAATACTTGCGATGATAGCCAAGTATAATGGATCAGAGATAAAAGTATATCCCAGGGTGTTAATTAAGAAGATACCAATTGATAAGCCTGCTAAACTAAAATGTGACAAAGTATCTGCGATAAACGATAGCCGTCTAATAACAACGAATGATCCAATCATAGGAGTGATAAATCCCATAATAAGACCTGTTGCTAACGCATAGCGTAAGAATGGATATTCGAAGAGGGCGAAAATAAATGCTTGATCTGCTAACATCATTCTGTATCCGCCTCCTTATCCTTGTTGACGGCTTTAAAAATCCCTTCTCCATTATGTAATGAGAGAACGTGAGTGAAATTTGCATTTGCTTCTTTAATATTATGTGTGATGAGAATAATCGTAATCCCTTCATCATTTAACTGGTTGACAGTTTTATAAAAGTTTTTAACATTTTTACGATCCACTCCAACCGTTGGTTCATCTAGGATTAATAACTTCGGATTATTCATTAAACTACGAACGATAAATACCCGTTGTAACTGGCCCCCCGACAAGTTATTGATATTTTCATTCTGCAATTCTAGGATCCCGATTTTATCTAAAAGCTCTAGTTTTTCATCCTCGGAAATGTTAGAATAACTAGAAGCGTTTAGAATTTCGTTGACGGTAATCGGAAACTCATAGTTGAAATCGTCGAACTTTTGGGGCACGTAGCCAATATTCTTAAAGTTTTTATAATGACTGACATCAACATCATCAATTAATATTTGATTTTGTGTCACTTTGTTAATACCTAAAATACATTTGATTAGCGTTGATTTACCGCTACCGTTATTACCGATAATGACTAAAAAATCACCGGTATTGAGTCTAAAAGAAACATCTTTTAAGACTGTGCGGTAATCATACCCAAATGTTAGATTCTGTACTGCTAAACGCATACTAACCAACCCTTATGAAATTTCTATCTTTTATTATAACATAAAAGATGCAGGAATATGAGAAAAGGTTATTTAAAATTTGTAAAAAATGTGCGATAATAAACCTTGTAATTAGGAGTGATGAACATGAGTGGAGTATTTATTACATTTGAAGGTCCTGAAGGATCTGGAAAAACATCAGTGATTAAAGCCATCGAAGAGTTTTTAAGAGCCGATGGATATGATATACTAGTAACAAGAGAACCAGGTGGCATCCGGATAGCTGAACAAATCCGTGATATCATACTATCAAAAGAAAATACCGAAATGGATGGTCGTGCGGAAGCATTGTTGTTTGCAGCATCTAGAGCGCAACACTTTCATCAAAAGATTGTCCCAGCCTTAGCTGAGGATAAAATTATTCTATGCGATCGTTTTATTGATTCCTCGTTAGCTTACCAAGGCCATGCTAGAGGGTTGGGTATTGATGAAGTATATGACATCAACGCGTTTGCGATTGATCAAAAACTTCCTGACGCAACAATCTTTATTGATGTCAGTCCTGAAGTGGGATTAAAACGTGTTTTCAATAACCAACGTAAAATTGACCGACTTGATTTAGAGACATTAGAGTTTCATAAAAAAGTGTATGAAGGATATCAGTTACTCGCTGAAAAATATCAAGAGAGATTCTATGCGGTCAATGGTGAAAATCCAATCGAAACTGTCATTGAAGATACCTTGCAGATAATTAAAACTGTATTATAATAATATAAGGAGCATATTATGGCTTATGATGCAATTAAGGAATCACAAGGACGAGTTGTTAAATTACTCGAAAATAGCGTAAAAAAGGGTCGCTTAAGTCACGCGTACCTTTTTGAAGGTGCTGTTGGAGCCAAACAATTTGAAACAGCCATATATTTTGCTCAGATGTTGTTATGTCAATCAGATAACGATGATAAACCTTGCTTAACCTGTCATAACTGTCGACGAATTATGCATCATACGCATCCTAATGTATATATTGTTGAACCGCAAAAGACAACCATTCGTAAGCAACAGATTGTGGACTTGCAAATTGAGTTTTCAAAAACATCTATTGAACCAGGTAAAAAGATATATATAATCAAGGATATTGATAAAATACAGGTGAGTGCTGCAAACTCACTGCTGAAGTTTTTAGAAGAACCGCATGATAATATTGTTGGTATATTAACAACAACTAATATGAACGCATTGTTGCCAACTATTATCTCGCGAACACAAATTGTTTCATTCACATCATTATCAGCAAATGTTGTCAAACAAGAACTGATGGATGTTGGATATGAAAAACACAAAGCAAGTATTTTAAGTCACTTAACAAGTAGTATTAGTGAAGCTGAAGAGATTGCTAGTATTGATGGGTTCGAAGAGATTATTGACTTTGTCCCAGATCTTTACCGGGCAATTATTGATACAAATCAATCAGCTATGATGCTTTTTCATAATCAGGGTGACTTTATATTATATGATAATACCTTATCTAAGTTATTCATGCGATGCATGATTTTGTTTCACAAAGATATCTTACATTACTTTGATGGTGATATGACACACTTAGTGTATGAATCTCATCTTGATTTAATGTCGGACTTAAGTCAACAAAAACCTAAAAACAGACGTATAGACGAATTAGAACATATGCTAGATGTATCGTCACGATTAGATAGATACATCAATCAACGACTAGCATATGATAACTTACTTTATGAATTAGAAAGAAGTGAATAATATGGCAAATACTGTTGTCGGGATCCGGTTTAAACCGGTAGGCAAGAAATATTATTTTGATCCTAATAATATTGAACTAGAACAATATGATAAAGTCGTCGTAGAAACAGTACGCGGCATTGAACTTGGTGAAGTTATTGAAGAGCAAAAAGAAATTGATGATTCTGAGATTATTTCAACATTAAAACCAATTTTAAGAAAAGCAACAAATAAAGATCTAATGGATCATTATCAAAATGAAAAAGATATCGAGGGTGTCTTAGAGCGTACGCACGTACATGTGACTAAAAATGAGTTAGAAATGAAATTACTTGGTGCTGAATACACCTTAGATCGTAGTAAATTAATTATTTATTTCAACGCAGAAGGACGCGTTGATTTTCGTGAACTCGTTAAGGATTTAGCTAATGAGTTTCATCTACGTATCGAGTTACGCCAGGTAGGAACACGTGATGGCGCTAAGTTTCTTGGAGGTATTGGACCATGTGGATATTTACTCTGTTGTACCACTTTCTTAGGTGATTTTGAAACTGTTTCTATCCGCATGGCAAAAAATCAAAACTTATCCCTTAATCCCAATAACATCTCTGGGCTATGTGGAAAACTATTATGTTGTATCCGTTATGAAAATGATACATATAATGAGTATAAACAATCTTTACCAAAAGTTGGAAGTGAAGTTGAAACAGTTGATGGTTATGCAAAAGTACTTGCCGTCAATGTCATTAATCAGTCTGTCCGTGTTATAACCCAAGAAGATGGCGTAAAGAGTTATGATGTAGAAGAGTTACTCACGATTAAAGAGTATGATGGTGATGATTCAAATGGTTACGAAGAATAAGCCAGAAGAAGTCATTCACGAGTTGTTGGGATATGAACACTTAAAGATTATTCAACGCCCTGATATGTTTAATTTCAGCTTGGACTCAACACTCCTGGCTGATTTTGTTAATCCCCTAACTAAAACAAAGCGGATTATTGATTTAGGGACAGGAAATGCCCCGATTCCGCTATTTTTAAGCCTTAAAACACAGGCTCATATCACTGCTGTAGATATTCAAAAAGAAGCAGTTGATTTAGCAAAACGTAGTGTAGAATTAAATAACTTGTCAGATCAAATAGATGTTCGACAACTTGATATCAATCAGATTCATCAATCATTTGAAAATAGTGTGTTTGATATTGTGACTTGTAATCCCCCGTTCTTCAAGTATAAGGAATCGTCACATATTAATGAATCAACATTTAAAACCATTGCACGTCACGAAGTTAAAGTAACTCTTGATACAATTGTGTTTGAAGCCAAACGATTATTAAAAACTAAAGGATCATTATATATGGTACATAGAACAAAACGATTGCTTGAGATACTAAACACGTTATCAAAACATCAGTTTGGTATTAAACGCATGCGGTTTGTTTATCCCAAAGAAGGAAAAGAAAGTAACATGGTACTGATAGAAGCGGTTAGTAATTCAAATGCAGAGTTGTCACTGTTAGAACCTCTTTATGTTCACAATGACACAGGATATACTGAAGAAATTAAACGGATATTTAATTTCGGAAATGAGGCATCCAATGAAACGACTTAAGCATTTTGAAGATGATAGTCCTAAACTCTATTTGGTCGCAACACCAATTGGTAACTTGGAAGATATTACGTATAGAGCGATTAAAATACTACAATCAGTGGATAAGATTTATTGTGAAGATACCAGAACGTCTAGAACCTTACTAGACCATTATGATATTCATAAACCACTAGATAGTTACCATGATCATAATGAAGATGTGAAACAACATCAGTTGTTATCGGATTTAAAAGATGGACAATCCATTGCATTAATTAGCGATGCCGGCATGCCACTTATCAGTGACCCAGGTTACGCAG
>JAASSV010000084.1 GCA_021767685.1 Caryophanales bacterium
CAGTCAAAGCTACATTTACACACAAAGAATGATGTCATTGATTTTGTTATCAAAGGATTTTTCTTATTAGCGACAATAATCAGTGCCTCTTTCATCATTATCATTATTGTTTTTGTCACTGCTGAAGGAGTGATACCTTTTGTGACAGATAATGATGGTGTTGGACGAGTTAATTTATGGCGCTTTTTAACCGGAACAACTTGGCTTGAAGGAAAAGCCTTTGTTTCTAATTTATATAGTGTTGGGTTTATCATTATAAACACGCTATATATTGCCTTTCTGTCCCTATTAATTTCTTTACCTATTGGGGTCCTAACAGCATTGTTCATTGCCCGAATTGCCCCAAAAAAACTAGCAGAAGTTATGCGAACTGTTGTTGAATTGCTTGCCGCCATTCCGTCAATTGTTTATGGACTATTTGGTAGTGGGTTAATTTTAACATTTGTGTATAACCTAGCTAAGATATTTGGTGTTCAATCTAAGGGAGGTAACAGTGTCTTAGCGACCGTCTTGGTCTTATCATTGATGATTTTACCAACGATTACTGCCCTGAGTGAGGTAGCGATTAGAAGTGTCAATAAAGATATTGTACATGGTTCCTTAGCATTAGGAGCGACAAAAACACAAACGAACTTTAAAGTAGTATTAACCAGTGCAAAATCAGGAATCTTTACTGCGGCAATTTTAGGGATTGGACGTGCATTAGGTGAAGCAACCGCGGTGTCGCTTGTTGCCGGAAACGCACGTACAGGACCATCGCTTGGCTTCTTTCAGATAACCTCTACTTTAACATCAACAATGTTACAAGGGTTAAAAGAAACGGTTGGGATTGATTATGATATCCGCTTTAGTGTTGGGATTGTATTGATGGTGGTTATCTTAATTACAAACTTAACATTGAATTTTGTGAAGAAGAAAGTAGGTAATGTCGATGTCAAATAAACGAAAGAGAATTGATCTACTCTATCAAGGACTAACGTATTTTGCTTCTTCTATTGCGGTTATTGCGTTATCAATGATCTTTATTTATGTGTTTCGTAATGGATCAGATTTGCTTGATTTTGGACTGTTAGTTAATGATTATCATGCCGAATATTACAACGCAGATATTGAAGGCAACATTACTTATTCAACAACCCCAGCTCCAGATGGACTAGAGGATAACATGTATTATTCTGATAAATGGGGAATTGCTTTTGAAGATACGGAAAACCGTGAAGGTAAAAATGTTATTAGAGTTGTTTATATTGCGGAAGATTCTCCAATGCGAGATTTAAATGATAAAAATAATGAAACCTCAGATACCTTTGGTATTGAAGAAGGCAATATCGTTACGGCAATAAAATTTGATGATAAAGCCTCTGCTTTACCAATATATGGTGCTGAGCACATGATTAATGAGTTAGATGCTTCTGATGATTTTAGGGAGATTGTCTTTACCTCTTTAGGTGGCGGTATAAGAGGGTCGATTATATCAACATTATACGTGATTGGAATGAGTTTATTATTCAGTTTACCAATTGGTGTCTTTACGGCGATATATCTCAATGAGTTTGCGCCGAAAAACCGTGTAACGAATACCTTAAGAAGTATGGTTGAAGTGCTAACAGGAGTACCGAGTATTATCTTTGGATTAATGGGTCTTGCGGTATTTGTACCACTAACCGTACGGTACACTAGCGCAACCAGTGGAAATTTAATCTCAGGAAGTTTAACGTTAGGTGTTATCTTATTACCCGTCATTATTAGAGCAACTGAAGAATCACTAAAAGTTGTGCCAGATGCCCTGCGTAATGCGAGCTTAGCGTTAGGTGCTAATCACACACAAACAACATTCAAAGTAGTGTTACCGAATGCCTTGCCTGGAATTATGACCGCAACCTTACTAGCAATTGGTCGTATTATAGGTGAATCAGCAGCCTTGATCTTTGCGATAGGAACCGCAGTAAAAGATGATATTTCAATCTTTGGTAAATCAACCACATTAGCGGTTCATATCTGGTCGTTAATGACAGATGAACCGGCAAACATTGAATTAGCAAGTACGATCGCAGTTGTGATTTTATTAATCGTACTGATATTGAATATTTCTGTTAAATTAATCTCAATGCGTTATCGTAAACGCTATGAATAAAGGAATGATAATATGAAAACAGTATTTAAAATAGAAAACTTAGATTTATTTTATGGTGAGTTTCAAGCCTTAAAGAATATCTCATTAGAAATAGAAAAGAACCAAGTAACGGCACTAATTGGGCCATCAGGATGTGGGAAATCAACATTCTTACGATGTTTAAACCGTATGAATGACTTAATTGAAAGTTGTAAAATCATGGGTGATGTTGCGTATCATGATGAAAATGTCTATGATCGCGATTATGATGTTATTGGGTTACGGACAAAAGTAGGAATGGTATTTCAAAATCCAAATCCATTTCCAATGAGTATCTATGATAACATTGCCTATGGTCCGCGGTGCCAAGGAATTAAAGATAAGAAACGACTAGATGAGATTGTTCATACAAGCCTTGAAAAAGCAGCCTTAATCGACGAAGTAAAAGACCGATTAAATGATAGTGCCATGGGCTTAAGTGGTGGACAGCAACAACGGTTATGTATTGCCCGTGCAATTGCGATGGAACCAGAAGTAATCTTAATGGATGAGCCAACGAGTGCACTTGATCCCATCGCAACTTTAAAAATAGAAGAACTGATGAACGATCTAAAAAAAGATTATACGATTGTGATTGTCACACACTCAATGCAACAAGCTGCGCGCATCTCCGACAAAACCGCATTCTTTTTAATGGGAGAGTTGATTGAAGTTGATTCTACTGATACAATATTTACACAACCAAAAAATCAAAAAACTGAAGACTATATTACTGGACGCTTTGGATAGGAGGGACTATAATGACAAATACAAGAAAACATTTTAGTGACGAGTTAGAAGAGTTAAACAATCGCGTAGAAGCCATGGGTCAAGAAGTATTAGAGAGTTATAAACGCTTAGTTATTGCTTGTGAGGATAATGATATTGATTTAGCCCATCATATTATGGATCATGATAAGATAGTTAATGGGTTAGAAGAATCCATTAATGTCGATGCTTATTTGTTAATTGCAAAACAATGTCCTGTAGCGTCTGATTTAAGACAAATCATTTCTGCCGTTAAAATTTCTAATGACTTAGAGAGAATCGCAGATTATTCAGTTAATATTGCCAAATATATTATTAAGACAAAAAATGATAATGATCAGTTTGTTAGTCGCGTTGTTGCCTTAACAAACCTTTTTATCCCGATGCTTAAAGATATTATAAAAGCCTTTAAAAGTCGTGATGTAGAAGCGGCATTAAAGGTCAGTGAAATCGATGAAAAAATAGATACAACCTACAAAAAATATGTTAAAGAGTTCATTAAATTAGCACGCGCTAAAACAGATGAAGAAGCAGAAGAAGCGATGCGTGTCATTCTAGTTCTAAAACAAATTGAACGCGCAGGAGACCATGTCACAAATATTGCTGAAAATATTGTGTATATGGTAAATGCAAAACGCTTAGAATTAGACTGATAACATAAGTACGAGGTGGCCATCATGCAAAGACGGGTAATACAAATCATCATTATTTATCTGATTGGATTAGCCTACGCGATGTATTTAACATCCGATTTTTTGCTGGGGATTCTGATCGTTGGATTTATGATTTATCATATTGTATCAATTCAAAATCTTAACCGAACCTTAGAACAAGATTTAGATACGAGTGTTCGTAGTCTTCAATATCGATTAGATAAGTCAATTCAGGAGAAAAAAGCAACCTTAGAACAAGTGTTATCTTTATCAGATTCATTTAGCTTTGGTCTTCTCATGTTAGATGAAGAAGGCATCATTCAGTTAGCGAATAAAGATATGAAACATTATTTTGATCTAGAGTTAGACCAAAAGCCCTATGATGCCTTAAGAACAATTGAAAAGTTATATGATTTTGTTCATCAATCATACATATTAGAATCAAATCTAAGACGACAGATTGTCTATGCTGGGGCTGATTATGATTTAATCTCTACCCCATTATATGAAAATAACATCTTTAAAGGATGTTTCATTATTATTCATGATATTACGATTTTAAAGAATGCCGAGAAGTATCAAAAACAGTTTACGGCTGATGTATCACATGAGTTAAAGACCCCATTATCAACGATTAAGGGATTCTCAGAGATACTATTAAGAGATCAAGATATCGATACAGATAAACGTAATGAATTTTTAGAGTTAATCCAAGAAGAGTCGTTACGAATGGAACGTCTCTTAAAAGATTTAATGATAATCGCACAAATGGATCGTGTCGATTATGAACTAGAGTTAGTCGAATCACCGATTGATGAAATCATCACTGAAACATACACACGACTGAGTCGAGTTATGGATAATAAATCCTTAAGTCACAGTATTAGTGTTGAACCGATGACATTAGCTGTAGACCCTTATAAAATACGACAAGTATTATCTAATCTTATAAACAATGCCATTAATTATACGGATCAAGGCTCCATCTTTATCGAAGGCTATGTCGATGAAACTGATTATGTGATCAAGATAAGTGATACAGGAATTGGAATCGATGACTCTAACAGAGAACAAATATTTAAACGTTTCTATCGTGTGGATAAAACACGGAGTCGTAAGACAGGTGGAAGTGGACTCGGATTAAGCATTTCTAAAAATGTTGTTCAACGACATGGCGGTTCTATTTCAGTTGATTCTAAATTAGACGAGGGATCTACCTTTATTGTGCGACTTCCACATAAAGATAATGCGATATTGTAAACAATTTTCCTTGCAAGAAACAGCATCATACTATATAATAGTGACGCATTCATTTATTTGATTGAATAAATGTGATATAATAACGTTTGGTGATATAATGAAAGAACTCGATGTGAAATGCACAGTGACATCAGGCGATGATCAAGTCATTATTGATACAACTGGTGAATTAACAAATAATCGACTCTCATTTACCGATGACGATCAAATTAAGCACTTTATAATATTAGAAAAAAATAAAGTCAAATATATTCGTCAAGGCAGTGTCGATATGAAGTATGAATTTCAAGAGAATATGATTACAGAAGGGTCATATCAAACCCTAGGGAAACAACTCTTGTTTGACATCAAAACATTATCGTTAATTAAAGAGAAGACGCATGTATTTGTACACTACCAATTATTACAGAATAAAACCATTGTTAATGATGCTACGATTGATATAGAATATCATGAGATTAAGGAGGAAAACAATGCAAAGTGAATTATCATTAGTTGGG
>JAASSV010000085.1 GCA_021767685.1 Caryophanales bacterium
AAAATGCCAATTTATGTCTCTGCGTTATTTGATGTGATGAAAGAACACAATGTCCACGAAACCATCTTAGAACACAAGTACCGACTGTTTAAAGATATGGTATATGGACATAAACGTCTGACTGATGATCAGGGAAGATTACGGTTAGACCATTATGAATTAAATGATAAAATTCAACAACAGACACAAGAAAAAATGACATCATTAGTTAAGGACGCTACATTATCTGATGAGAGTATTGATTATTTCTTAACTACTTTTTATCAAATTAATGGCTTTAACTACTCACAAATTGATTATGATAAAGATGTCGATATTTCCTTATTAACAACGTCTTACCCATTATTATAAAAAAAGAAAGCCCTATGCGTTAGGGCTTTTTGATTGTTTCATATAACGATACATAATCTATATCAACAAATGGACGGTTCTCTAAAAAATCAGTATCCGTTTTTTTAAGATATGATTTTTGCCAAGGACCTAAGGTATCTTCATTAAATACAGTTTTGATGGTTGCGAGTAGCTTTAACTGACGGAGCCGAAATAATGTTTGTAACTGGCGCATATCAAAGGTGATATCATTACTCACAGACTCATAGCCACTCATAAACTGTTTAAATAGCGTGATGTTGGATTCTTTATCTATTTCACTAGGATTCCCTCCGAGCAAATAATAAAATAAATAAACCGCAATATCATATAAATAATAGCCATACTCAATATCATCAAAGTCAATAATCGTTAAGTCTCCATCTTCATGATAAATCATATTAGAAAATAAGTAGTCACCGTGAATTAAGCCATAATTGGTTTTTGTTTTTGGCCATTTATCTAACTCTTCTAACGTGGTATCAAGGGTCTTTTTATAAAGATCATCTAGTTCATTAAGCAAGGTAATATCTGGATGATCGGTATATGTTTCCCGTGAGATTTTTGGAAGATTGAGACTCGTTTGGTGAATTAATGCTAAATATTTTCCAGCCGTATAATAGGTTGTCTCATCATGCGTATACTCATGCCATTGACCCCCATCTACATACTGAAAAAAGATATAATAGAGTCCATCGTTTTCAATTACGGATTGTTGATTTATTGTATACGGCAACCCAACAGGTATATTATTGTTATGACAAGCGAGAAGGAATGTTTTTTCTGCTTCTAACATTTCTTTGGTCCGCCGTTTACCTACGGGGGTTACACGTATCATAATATTTTGATTGTGATGGTTGCCTTTATAAATGGTGTTGTGAAACCCATTTAAGGATGTGATGTCTGTGATTTCTAATGATTCTAAAAATGCTAATTGTGTCATCTGTATCTCCTTTTGCATCTGTGTTTAATCGTGATCGTTTAATCGTAACTTCGTAATAATCTCATCATATGTTTTTAGGGCATCTTTTCCTTTATCAGTAATTGTATATATCCCACGTTCAACGCGTTCAAACCAACCATAATAATTGTCTTGTAATAATCTAACAACTTTCTTTTGATTGGTGTAATCCCGTAGTGCTTTAGTTGATTGTGGTTCATCTTTTAGGAAATCTAAGGCTAACAAGGCAAGTTCTCGGTAAGCTGTTATAATTTTTTGATTGTGGGATCCCCCAATATTATATGCTGTTTGACGCTGATTAAACTCTTTTAGTAATTTACGTCGCTTTTTCTTTTGTTTCTTAAAATGATAGGTTTTAGGATCAAGGACAATAGACACCATTTCATGCGTCACATCGACAAAGATTAATCCTAACTCTAGTCGTCTTACTAATGTCTTCTTTTCTTTAAAGTTGGATGATTTTAATACACGATCTGAGGGTTTAGGTATTGCTAAATAGACATAGTCTGTGATATGGGTACGCTTAATGCCTTGATACATTAGTTTTGTATTAAGAGATGTTTTCATTTCAATCGCAATAACCAAATCATCTTTTTTAGCGACAATATCAATATCATTTACCTCAGCCTTCACCTCAAACTCGTGTGCTGATAAATATTTTTTTATCACTGGAAATAAATCATGTTCCATACAATCACACCCTTTTTAAAAACAACTAATCTCCTTTCATTATAGCAAACATCCTAACTGATTAAAACCTTTAATAATAATTAGTAAAGCGCTTACTTACGCTTTTTTTATTTAGTAAATCGATTTTTTATTTACTAAATCATTATTACTTAATGAAATATGTTAGAGTAAGGATGTCACAAGGGGGAACTGTATGATTGATTTAGCAATTTGTGTTGGTAGTGCCTGCCATATTCACGGTGGGACAGAGATGATTACACTATTCCAACAAGGACTCAAAGAGTTAGAGTTAACAGAATATGTTCAATTAAAAGGCGCATTTTGTCAAAATAATTGCCAACATGCGGTATGTGTCTCTGTTGGTAATAGACAGTACAAACAGTTAACTAAAGATGATGTATACCCATTATTAAAAAGACTAAAAGAGGAACTACAATGGAATACTTAAACTTTGAACAAGCCAATTGTCAACACTGTTATAAATGTATTAGACATTGTCATGTTAAAGCCATTGAAATGGTCGATAAACAAGCTAAAATAGTACCTGATTTATGTATCGGTTGTGGTAACTGTTTTCACATATGTCCTCAAAATGCCAAACACATAACAACCGATATCAACGACGTTAAAAATGTGATTAATAATGGGGAAAAACTGATCGTTTCTTTAGCCCCTGCGTTTGCTAGTTATGATCATTTAGATGATCCGATGCAATTTATTACGGCACTTAAACAACTCGGGTTTTACCAAATTGAAGAAACAGCGATTGGTGCGGTAAATGTGTCAGAGGGTTATAAAGACATCTACACGCGTGACCAACAACACATTATAACCAGCAGTTGCCCTTCGGTTAACTTTTTAATCACAAAATATTATCCTGAGTATGCAAAATACTTAGCGCCCGTATTGTCTCCAATGATGGCACATAATAGATTAATCAAGACCAAACATAAAGATGTTAAAACCGTCTTTATTGGTCCTTGTATCGTTAAGAAAGAAGAAACACGTGTCTGCACGTCACCATCATCATGTATTGACTTTGTCATTACGTTTGATGATGTTAGAGACTGGCTACAAGAGCGCAATATTGACGTCACAAATTGCGCTCCTTCTCCTTTTGATTTAGCCGCATCAAAGGCAACAAAGTGGTACCCGCTAAGCGGAGGTATTGTGAAGGCGACTGATTTTTCAGAATCCCCAAGACGAATTATCACAATAGATGGTGTGGCGTCGTGCAAACAACTGCTTGATCATTTATCTGAGTTATCAGAGCCAACATGGATTGAAATGAATGCGTGTGAAGAAGGCTGTATCAACGGGTATGGAAACCATGATAGTAAGTTATCACTGTATAAAAAGAGTGAAGCAGTAAGACAGTATATCCAACAAGATACGTTAACAACAGATACCTACACATACCGACCTATCGATATCGACTTTGATTACACAACGTTTGCCTCAATCACAACACAAACTTATAGTGAAAAAGAGATACAAGCGACGTTATTAAAATTAGGCAAGCCTACAGAAGCAGATGAACTCAACTGTGGTGGATGTGGTTATCAAAGTTGTCGCGATAAAGCCAAAGCTATTTTAGATGGTAAAGCAACAATCGAGATGTGCTTACCCCATATGCGGATGATTAGTGAAGAGATGAATAATATCATTATTAGTCACACACCTAATGCGGTAATTGTGTGTGATAAAGACTTTCATATCATTGAGTTTAATCGCCAAGCTGTCACCGCGTTTAATACCAGTAAACAACACGCTTTATACATGCCAGTTGATACCATTTTAGGGGAAAATCTCTTTCAATCATTGTCAGATCAAACCCCTACAGCTACACTAAAAAAACGGCTTAACACGCATAAAAAAATCTTTGATATTACGTTACAATACCTACCACATCATCATCTGTATTTAGGGATATTTAAAGATATCACCTCTTTGGAAGAGGATAAGATTAAGCGTAAACAAACCAGTCTAGATGTTTTAGAAATGGCACAAAATGTCATTGACAAACAAATGGTTGTTGCTCATGAAATTGCGTCGTTACTCGGTGAAACAACTGCCGAAACGAAAGTGACATTATCGCAGTTAAAGGAGTTATTCAATGAAGACCACACACAATGATATGTTTATTGATATTAGTGTTGATTCTGTCAATAAATATCAAGAAGAGTTATGTGGTGATCATGTCAAGATTACCTCTAATGCTTATTCACAGATTATCGTCTTAAGTGATGGCTTAGGGAGTGGTGTTAAAGCCAATATCTTATCTACCTTAACCTCTACTATTGCATCGACTATGTTACAACTGGGGAGTCATATCTTTGATGTGCTAGAAACATTAGAAAAAACACTTCCAGTTTGTCAGGTTCGTCAACTTGCCTATTCAACATTTACAATTGTTCAAATCTTTCACGATGGCAATGTGTATATTGTTGAGTTTGATAATCCACAAATTGTCTATATAAGAGATAATGATGTATTACCCTTAACACAAAAAACACTAACCTTTAAAGATAAAACAATCAAAGAATACCATACCACGTATCAAAAAGGAGATTTAATCTGTCTATTCAGTGATGGTGTGATTCATACTGGGATAGGTAAATATATTGATCTTGATTGGCAGTATGAAGACGTTGTTAATGTGTTACTGACAGAAAATAAAAAACAACACACTGCCAAAGGTATTAGTCAAAACATCATTGATATCTGTCAAACATTCAATAGCCAACAGGCTGGGGATGATACAACGATTGCGGTGATTAAAATACGTGATGTTGAACCTGTCACGTTATTTACAGGTCCCCCAGATAATCCCGATAATGACGAAACTATCATCCGAGATCTTATTCAATCACCGGGTAAAAAAATCATCTGTGGCGGTACTGCTGCTCAGATGTGTTCACGGATTATTGATCAAGAAATCCATACCCCGTTAACCGATCTTGATGGTGATGTTCCACCTTATGCGAAAATAGAAGGCATTGACTTAGTTACTGAAGGCATCATAACCTTGCATAAAGCCACAGAGATCATCCAAGCCTATCAATCACACAATTTTAATCCCAATATACTTACGAAAAATAATGGGGCAAGTAAACTTGCAAATATATTAATCAATCATTGTACCCATCTACATATACTGATTGGAAATAATTCAAATCCTGCTCATCAAAACCCTTACTTTCCCTCTCAGTTATCACATAAATGGAAGACAATTCAAACGCTCTCTCTCGCTTTAAAAAATATACATAAAGACGTTACTCTTACAACGTACTAAAAAACACGGGAATTT
>JAASSV010000086.1 GCA_021767685.1 Caryophanales bacterium
ACCTAAAGATGGTATTGTCTTAACCAACA
The DNA here is from genome assembly GCA_021767685.1 of Caryophanales bacterium. Classification (GTDB taxonomy): domain Bacteria; phylum Bacillota_I; class Bacilli_A; order Izemoplasmatales; family Izemoplasmataceae; genus JAIPGF01. The sequence goes on from JAASSV010000086.1 coordinate 30, forward strand.
ATAGAGGGACTGCGCCAGGAGTATATTTTACTGTTGATCATAAACGTGTTGTATTATTCCCAGGACCACCTCATGAAATGAAACCAATGTTAGATCAAGTCATTGATATCTTAACGAAAGAACTTGATATCAAACAATTTAGTAAAGGCTATAAACTCGTTGGGATTGGGGAAAGTACCTTAGAAGCTGACATGCAAGAATTCTATACAATGCACAACGATGTCCGCGTCAATCCTTATGCGAGTATGGGAGAAATCAAATATATTTTGTCTTCATCTAACAAAGAAGCCTTGGACACTGTCGCAGATAAGTTTAAAAATAGATTTAGTGAGTATATCTATGGAGACTTATCAGATACATTAGAGGGTGTTGTTGTTCAACTGCTTAAACAGCACAATAAAACGCTTAGTTTAGCAGAAAGCTGTACCGGAGGAATGATTGCTAGTCGGATCGTGAACGTTAGTGGTGCCTCTGATGTCTTTAGTGAGAGTTTTGTTACCTATTCCAATGATGCAAAGAAAAAATATCTAAATGTAACAGACGATACTTTAGCGAAAAAAGGCGCTGTGAGTGAACGGTGCGCGAGAGAAATGGTTGACGGATTATTAAAAACCACTCAAAGTACTGTAGGGCTGTCTGTGACAGGGATCGCCGGACCAACGGGAGGGACAAAAGAAAAACCTGTTGGTCTTGTCTATTTTGCGCTAAAGATAGATAATCACATTACAGTAGAAAAACAAGTTTTCAATGGAACGCGAGATATGGTTAGACACCGGGCAACACAATATGCCTTAAACATGATAAGGAAAGGGTTGAAAGAATGACACTTACTGTAAAACAACATACGGTAGAAGGAATTCCCTTAATAGAGTATATTCCAGATGAAACGCCAAAAGGACTAACATTCATTCAACATGGATATGAATCAAATAAAATATGGGGAACAGAGTATTTGGCCATGAATATTGCGCGCTTAGGATACCACGTTGTTAGTATTGATGCCTATAAACATGGTGATAGAAAAGAAGAACCGTTTGTTAGTCAATCAGGTTACTATCGGTTGAAAGAAGCTTTTTATGTCATTGAGCGTACTGCGGATGATATTCTTTACTTATTTAACAATGTATTCAATGCCTATCAGACATTTGATATGTTGGGAATATCTCTTGGTGGAATGGTCGCTTATTTACTGGCAACAAAGACCGATAAGATTAACCGGCTATTACCAATCATTTCAACTCCAGATTTTCATAAACAAGCGTACTACGCTATCTCATCAGCAGGCATTGATACGGCTAAGTTCTTTACGCAAGAGAAGTTAGACTACATTGAATCAATTGATCCTATTTTAAAGCGCGATCAATGGCAATATAATAAACTTGCACTGTTCGTGAGTGAGAATGATGATGAAGTACCACCAAGACCATCACTTAAGTTCATTAAACATCATAAAGATATGATAGATGCATTTTTCTTATATGACTGTAAGCATAATGTCCCAAAACGTATGCAGCAAGATATTTTGAGTTATCTTGCTGGACGTGAAATTTACTTGTAATCACAGGGTTTTTGTGACATAATATTTATGCAGTGAAATTAGTTGAATTACCAATTTTTCTGTGGTATAATTACAAAACGTGAGTGGAAAACTCATCCTTGCTACTTATGTAGCCACTAGACCAGAAGGAGGTAAAAAAATGAGAAAGTACGAAATTATGTATATCATTCGTCCAACTGTATTAGAAGATGACCGTAAAGCATTAGTTGAAGAATTAAATGCTATCTTTGAAAGCAATGAATCTGCTGTCACAAATGTTGATGAGTGGGGAATGAGAGAACTTGCTTATGAAATTGAAGATCACAAAAAAGGATACTATGTTGTTCTTGAAGTGCAATCAACTGATGAAGCAAGACGTGAATTTGAGCGTGTGATTCGACTCAAAGAAGACGTGATTCGTCATATCATTATCAAAGACGAACTATAAAATAGGGGTGTCGTTATGATTAATAAAACCATTTTAGTCGGGAGAATTACAAAAGATCCGGAAATGCGCTATACCAATAGTAATATTCCGTATATTCGTTTTACACTTGCTGTAAACCGTACTTATACAGAATCTAATGGAGAGCGAAAAGCAGACTTTATTTCATGTGTTGCTTGGCGTAATCAAGCTGAGAACATGGCAAAGTATATCAACAAAGGAAGTTTGTTAGGTATTGAAGGACGTATTCAAACTGGCCAATATGATGACAACAACGGGGTTCGTCGCTATACAACAGATGTTGTATGTGATAGTGTACAATTCTTAGAGCCTAAAAATGCAAGCTCTAATAATCAAGATTATGGACAACAACAAGATGGTTATTATCGTCAAGATTATAATCGATCTAATAATAATCAATCTAACCAGCAACGTAAACCACAACAGCAAACCCCAGAAATTGATGTTGCTGAAGATGATTTACCATTCTAATTAACAAAGGAGGAATGACCTAATGGCTAGACCAGGAGGATTTCGTAGAAGACGTAGAAAAAGATGTTATTTTACAGATAACAATATTGAATATATTGATTTTAAAGATGTGAAATTACTGAAAAGATTTATCAGTGATCGTGGTAAAATTTTACCAAGACGTGTTACTGGTACAAAAGCGAAATACCAATCAAGACTTGCCGTTGCAATTAAACGTGCACGTCATATGGCATTATTACCATACGTTAAAGACTAAGACTCATTTATATGAGTCTTTTTTTATCTTATATAGCGTTATAATTGTTTTGAATTTACCTTTCTATATGTTATAATTATTTAAAGTAAATTGGGGTGATTTATGATGAAGGCATGGTTTGAAAAAACATATCCGTTTCTTTTCATCGCAATTGTTATAACCATTAATATTATTTACCGAGACGTCCCATTGTTTGTGCTATCACTTAGTAGTGTAGCACTCATTTTAGTCGTGTGGATGGTCCTACAGTTTTCACATCATCGTAAAACTCTACGTATTAAATGGTTAAAAACAAAGCTAACTGATACAAAATCACTACTCGATCGTAAACGGCTCGTAGAAGAACGGCTCGTTGAAGATATGCCAGTAGGGATTGTTATTTATGATGAAGATTACCATATTAAATGGTCAAATAAATATGCGCGGGAAGTATTTGAAAATGAGTTGGATGACCGTTCAATCGATGTGTTGAGCCAACACATTTATCAAGAGTTAGAAAAACATGATGAGAATTTTAGTCTCGTTACAAAAATCTATCGTAATGAATATGAGATAGATGTTTACCTAGAAGACAATACGTTATTTATCACAGAGGTTACAGATCGTGAAAAATGGCGTCGTGAAATAAACGATTCAATGCCAGCAATTATGAAACTAAACCTTGATAATCTTGAAGATGCGATGAGTGAACTAGATGTCAGTGATCGAAACTTTGTACAAGGAAAATATTTAGAAGCGTTAGAAGCGTGGGGTGAAGAATATGATTTCTTCATTACACCACTAACAAACTCACAACTTGTTGCGGTATTGCAACGAGATATTTTAATGAAATTGATTCAAAATGAGTTTAAAATTATTACCCAAATAGGAGATATTTCTCGTCAACATGGTTTACTTGTAACGTTATCTGCGGGAATTGCATGTAGTTCTATTGCATTTGATAAATTAGGTGACATAGCTCAGGATGCACTAGATTTAGCGCTCAGTCGTGGGGGAGATCAGATTGTTGTTAATCTCGAAAACCATGATTTAATGTATTTTGGTGGAAACACTAATACAGCTGAGAAACGAACGAAAATTACAACACGTACGAATATGCAACGATTAGAAAACTTATTTGAAGAGACTGAAAAAGTATTTATCGTTCCGCATAAGTTACCTGATACAGATGCCTTAGGAGCGTCTATCGGAGCATTAAAGTTTGCCTTGGCTTATGGCAAAGACGCGGTTGTTGTTATTGATCGAGAGAATGTTGATAAAACAGTAAGAAAAATTATGCAGCTTATTGAGTATGAATATATTACGATACTAGATTATATTGTATCTCCAGCTGAAGCATTAGATGACATATCACGTGATGATTTACTGATATTACTCGATCATCATTCATTTAGTCAGACTTTAGATGGACGCTTTATTACACGGACAAAGCATCTTGCAATAATTGATCATCACCGTAAACTCAGTGATGCGATTAGTGGTGCTAAATTGTCTCATATTGAGCCGTATGCTTCAAGTAGTGTTGAACTGATTACAGAAATGATTGAACTTAGCGATCGCGATATTGAAATCAATAAGTTTGAAGCAACAGTTATGTTGAGTGGTATTATTGTTGATACAAATAACTTTATGTATCGCACAGGCTCAAGGACATTTGAAGCAAGTGCCTTATTAAGAAAATATGGGGCCGATACATTTAAGGTTAAAACGATATTGCGTGAAGGATTACAAGAGATACAGTTAAAATCACAGTTATTAGGACTTGCTGAAGTGGTGCATCATCGTTTTAGTATCGTTATGATACCAGATGATTTAGAACCAGATCGCACATTATTAGCAAAAGTGGCAGATGACTTATTAGAAATTGAAGATATTGTCGCATCCTTTGCAATTGGTCGTTTAGACGAGCATTTTGTTGGAATTAGTGCGCGAAGTTTAGAAGGGTTTAATGTTCAAGTCATCATGGAAAAATTCAATGGCGGAGGCCATTTAAATAATGCGGGTGCTCAAGTTGAGACCACCGATATGAAACAAGTAAGGCTAGATTTAATTCAAGTCTTGAATCAAGCTGTCAAGGAGGAAGAACCAATGAAAGTTATATTAATTAAGGATTTACGTGGTAAAGGTAAGAAAGGTGATGTCATTGAAGTTGCGAATGGGTATGCAAACTATCTTATGACAAACAAAATTGCTATTGAAGCCACACAAGAGAATTTACAATCTCTTGAAATGGAACAAAAGAAACAAGAAGAACAAGAGAAAAAAGAAGTAGCAAAAATGAAAAAACTTAAGAAACAACTAGAGAAGAAACCAGTTAAAGTGTTTGTTAAGTTAGGACAAAAAGGCAAACTCTATGGTAAAGTTAATACAAAGAAAATTGCTGATGAGTATCGAAAACAACACGATATTGATTTAGATAAACGCAAGATTCAGTTAGATGAACCAATTGAAGCATTAGGTAGTTATCATGTTGAT
>JAASSV010000087.1 GCA_021767685.1 Caryophanales bacterium
TATGGAGCGGGTGATGGGAATCGAACCCACACAGTCAGCTTGGAAGGCTGAGGTTCTACCATTAAACTACACCCGCAAAGGGATTTAGTTTATCTGACAAAATTTGGAGCGGGTGATGGGAATCGAACCCACACAGTCAGCTTGGAAGGCTGAGGTTCTACCATTAAACTACACCCGCAAATTTGTCAGCATTAGTATATTATCATAAATGGAAATACAAGTCAATATGAATGACTGAAAATTTATATTTTTTTTATTGCTCGGAGTTTGGCACTATGCGCACGGTTGTTATGTTCTAACTCTTCTTTACTTGGACGAATGACTTTCTTTGTCACAAGTTTAAATTCAATATCTTCTTTTATTTCATGAGGTAATAATGGGACGTCTTTTGGAATATCTGATGTCACTTTTTCTTTCATTAAGGATTTCGCAATCCGATCTTCTAGTGAATGGAACGAAATGACGACAATACGTCCATCTTTATTCAGTAAATCAAAGGCTTGCGTTAATGATTTTTCAAAGACTTGAAGTTCATCATTTACCGCAATGCGTAACGCTTGAAAGGTCTTCTTCGCTGGATGGCCTTTTTTACGTAAGACTTTTTGTGGTAAGGCATCTTTGATCACATCAACTAAGTCAAACGTTGTTTCAATCGGGCTTTCTTTACGTCTTGCTTCGATTTTACGTGTAATTTGTTTCCCAAAGGATTCATCGGCATAACGATATAAGATTTTGACTAACTCATGATAATCATATGTATTCACAATCTCTTTAGCAGTTAATGATTGCCGTGTATCCATTCGCATATCAAGTTCGGCATCATAATTATAACTAAATCCCCGTTCCGGATCATCAAAATGAAATGATGATACCCCAAGGTCATAAAGAATCCCATCCACATGGTCTACCCCTAGAGTTTCTAAGGCATCTTTGATATGAACAAAGTTCTTACGAATAATTGTATAGTTCTTCTTTAAGGTATCTAATTTCTTAGAGGCTTTGTCTATCGCAAAATCATCTTGATCAAAGGCATATAAATGGCCACTCTCAAGGCGTTTTAATATTTCATAACTATGTCCGCCACCGCCAAGGGTACAGTCAACATAGATCCCATCAGGCTTAATATCAAGATAGTCGATTGCTTCATCAAGTAATACTGAAATATGTTTCATCTTAACGCCTCCTTTTTGTACTTATATAATATCATATTAAACTCTGTTCCAAAAGAAAAAACGCTTAATAGCGTTTTTCTTTTTACAGATCGAGGTCTTCGATCTCTGTTTTTTCTTCTACAACTGCTTTACCGTTGTAATGTCCACACTCTTTACATACGCGGTGAGCTAATTTCATTTCACCACAGTTAGGACAAACGACCATTCCTGGTACGTTTAATTTGTAATGTGTACGACGTTTACGTTTAGCAGTTTTAGAAGTTCTACGAAATGGTACTGCCATTTTGTTTCAGCTCCTAATTCTTGTTGTTCTTGAGAGATGCGAATGCCTTGTTTATGGTCTTGTCACCTGATGGAAGTTCATCGTTTTCGAAGTCAACTTCATCATATGCGTTCTTAGATATAACCCGCATTGGCTTCTCCAAGTATATATTAGACCATATTATCGGTAATAAGTCAATAGTAATCCCATTTATTTTTCGGGTTTCATCATCTTCATAGGTCGAAAAGACTTCTTCTACCTCAAAATCCATCGGATAATCGATCTCTTTTAATGTAATAGCACACTGTAATGTTAAGGTACATTCAATCCGGAGTAAGAAGTTAAACTCTTCTCCATCGTAAATCTCATAATCACCTGTTACATGAACAGGGGAGATATCTAAAATGTCAGTTCCTGCGATAAACTCTTTTAAATCAACAGTCTCATCAATCGTATTATCAATGTTATATTGTTTCACTAATTCAGCGATTGTCCATTTCACAGCACTCACCTCCAAGTGTTAAAAATTATACGATTACTATGGAAAAAAGTCAAATATACTGTATAATTTAATTGGTGGTTCGATGAAAGCAACTGGTATTATCGTTGAATATAATCCGTTACACAATGGGCATATGTATCACTTACAAAAAACCAAAGAACTGTTCCCAGATACCTGCATAATTGCGGTCATGAGTGGGAACTTCACCCAGCGGGGTGAACCAGCAATTATTGACAAATTCGCTCGTACAGAAATGGCGATTAAAGCTGGGGTTGATTTAGTGATTGAGTTACCGTTTGTGTTCACGGTTCAAAACGCCGATATTTTTGCCCAGACAAGTGTCCATTTACTGGATATGCTTGGAGTCGATAATATCGTTTTTGGTAGTGAAACAGGAGATATTACCACGTTAGAAGATATGTTATCACAAATGGACTCAAAAACCTATCATAATCGCGTGAAATTCCATTTAAAACAAGGAAACAGTTATCCAACCGCTAGTGCCCTTGCGATGAAAGAACAAGGCATAGACGAGGGATTTGATGCGCCAAATAATATATTAGGGTTACAATATCTTAAAGCCAAACAAACATTAAAGAGTGGAATAGAGTTTCATACAATAAAACGAACCAGCACAGGTTACTATGAAAAAATTAAAGCACGCGCATCAATTCAAAGTGCGACTGCGATTAGAGAACAAATTAAACATGATGAAGCGATTGATCGTTATGTTCCTAAACATGTATCCAGTATCTTAAAAGACCGTAAAGCGATTGATTACAATAGTTTTACGTCTTCTTTTCAGTATATTATTAACGCAATGGACGCGCGTGATATAAAAAGCTTATTCAATATGACTGAAGGCATTGAACACCGCATTAAAAAGATGCGACAGTTTGATTCAACCGATGAGTTAATTGAACAACTGATTACGAGACGGTATACGTATTCTTCTATTAAACGAACACTTGCGCATTTATTATGTCAAACACCTAGTGACTTAATTGAGTCCTTTACACCTGGCTATATTCGTGTCTTAGGAATGAATGAAACTGGTAAAGCGTATCTATCACAAATCAAGCATGATTTAACGGTTCCGTTAGTAACGAACGCAAAAGAAGGGATACACCCGTATCTTGATCATGAATTAAAGGTCTCACAAATCTACACATTAGCCAGTGATAAAGACGTTTTCAAAATGGAATTTGATCCAACGATTAATTTGTATATTGATTGATTTTAACCGATAAACTTGTATAATAATTTTTGGGTGATATAAAGATGACGAAAGAAGAATTAAAGAAAGAACTAGGCTCGATTACTGACCCGTCTGCGGAGAAAACATTAGCCGAAACAAATGGGATTAAACACATCGACATTTCAGATGATGTTGTGACGTTAATCATTGGTCTAGAAAAAACAGATGATATTTATGTCAAAAGCATCAAACGTGATTTAGCACGTAAGATTAAATTAGATTTAGGCTTCAAAGGTGTAAAGGCAGAGTTTCAATTAAATAAACTCTCAGATAGTATTTTATCCCGTGAAGTGAAATATATTGGTATTGCCTCAGGTAAAGGTGGCGTAGGAAAATCAACGGTAACTGCGAACTTAGCGTATGCCTTAAAACGCTTAGGTAAAAAAGTAGGAATCATTGATGCCGATATCTATGGAAGTAGTATTCCTACTTTATTAGATATGCCAATCAAAACACCACGCAGTACAAAAGATGAAAAAATCATCCCATTTAATGTGGATGATATTGAAGTAATCTCTACCGCATTCTTCTTACCTCAGAACAAACCACTGATGTGGCGCGGTCCGATGTTAGGAAAAATGTTAAACCACTTCTTCTATGATGTATTATGGGATGATGAGATTGAGTATATCTTAGTCGACTTACCTCCAGGTACTGGAGATGTAGCAATGGATATTCAAAAATTAATCCCAGCCTGTGAAATGATTATTGTTACAACACCACATCCAAGTGCGTCATACATCGCAGTGAAAGCTGGATTTGCCGCTAAAGAGTTAAAACATGAATTACTTGGTGTTGTGGAAAACATGACACAATTAGTTCATAAAGGTGAAACCTTAAAGATCTTTGGTGAAGGTGGCGGTGAGGAAGTCGCGAATAAACTCGACACTGAATTACTCGCTCAAATAGAAATTGGACAACCAGAAGATCACATTACCATCTTCGATGCAAAAGAAGAGATTGGTGTTAGTTATTTAGGACTTGCGAACAAAGTCTTAAAAGCAAACAAATAAATTAAAATAAAGCTCAATATGCTATTTAGCATACTGAGCTTTTTCTTTTAAAATATGTATTTCATATAAGAACATGCCAAAGGCGAGTAATCCTGATGAGATATCCGCAACAAAGAAGGTTATCCATAAGCCTTCTAAGTCAAAGAAGTAAGTAAAAACAAAGACCAGTGGGACAAAGAGTATCAGTTGTCGTGATAGTGCGACAAACATAGCTCGTTTGGCGTAGCCAAAGGATTGATAAATACTCGACATCAAGATTTGAAAACTAACGAGTGAGAACCCAATTGAGATTGTCTTCATCGTATCGGCACCATAATTAATAAAGAAATCATTACTATCTTGATTGAATAAGGTAAAGATATATGGGGCAAATAATTGAACGAATATCAGTGATAATGTGAAATAGGTAAAGAGTATTTTAGCTGAAAACTTACTCACATCAATTAAGCGTTCATAATTCTTCGCACCATAATTAAACCCTGCGATTGGCGCTAACCCTTGAACAAGACCAAAGGCTGGCATGAATAAGAATAAGATAATCCTATTAATGACTCCAAAGATTGAAATATAAATCGCATGATCACCACTCGTGTACCGTTCAATCATAATAAAAATAAAGATTGTGAGAAACGCTCCTATTGCGTTCCGCAAAAATGTCGGAACACCGACTAAGAAGATTTCTTTCATAACTTCCCAGTTAAAGACAACAAGTTTTTTTAAGTTGACATATAAGACAGAATCTGGTCTAAAGGTCATAAAGAAGATATACAAAAACCTAACTGTTTGGGCAGTAACTGTCGCAATTGCGGCACCTCTTACCCCAAGTCCTAATGTGGGTAATGATATACCAAAGATAACAAGTTCATCAAAGATGAAAAAGGGATCTAAGATAATATTTAAGCCAGCCCCAATAATCATAGAATACATCGCTACGCGAACACGGCCTTCAGCGCGGGTTAAATTATTTAAGACCATTGATAAGGTTAGTGGGACTAACCCAAGTAATACGATAGATAAATA
>JAASSV010000088.1 GCA_021767685.1 Caryophanales bacterium
ACCCTCTTGCTTCAACATACGCTTTAAATGATTGTAATATACTAGAAAAATAATGGTGCTCTAATCCTATCCCTAAATTCTCTGAGTATATGACACCAATGGTAAACGACGTTTTTGTCTTTAATTTTGCTGCATTACTGTTTGGAAAATAACGCACCTTATTAGCATAGTCAACAACTCGTTTTTTCATCTGTTCACTAATGCCACCACTGTCATTTAATGCTTTAGATACTGTACTTGGTGCAACACCAAGTTCATTTGCAATATCATAAATTGTTTTCTTCATGTTTTGATCACTACTCACTATCTTTTTTATCTAAGAATGTTACGATTGCTACAAGTAACCCGATAAATAGTAATAGAAGAAAAATTCCTCCGACTACCATAATACTCATAACTAGCCCCTCCTATCTCTTTAATAAAATGCATAAAACTTATACTCTCTATTTGATTATACCATATTTCTAATCATATACGAACACATAGTTATTTGTTCTTTTTAATAACTTAACCTAATGATATAATAACAACAAAGGAGGCACAATATGAAAACAGTTATTGATTTCCATAAGCTCACGAAGTATTATGGTGAGGTTTGTGGATGTAAAGACATTGATTTTAGTGTTAATGAAGGTGAAATATTTGGTTTTATCGGTCCTAATGGTGCTGGTAAGAGTACGACATTAAGAACGATGTTAGGCTTGTTGTTTCCAACGAGTGGTGGGGTAAGTATCTTTGGTAAAGATGCCATTAAATATGGTCCTGAACTAAGAGAAGATATTGGATACTTGCCAAGTGAAGTTTTTTATTATGAAAACATGACCGTCAAACAATTACTCGATTATGCTGCGAGTTTTTACGATGCGGATTATTCTGACCGTATTAATGAGTTATCTGAACTAATGGAGCTTGATCTCACTCGGAAGATTAGCGACTTAAGTTATGGAAACAAAAAGAAAGTCGGGATTGTGCAGGGACTACTTCATAAACCTAAACTTATAATCTTAGATGAACCGACAAGTGGTCTTGATCCGTTGATGCAACAGAAATTCTTTGATTTAATAAGACAAGAAAATAAGGATGGCGCAACTGTTCTATTTTCATCACATATATTGAGTGAAGTTCAAGCTTTATGTGATCGTGTTGCGATTATCAAAAGTGGAGAAATTATAGACATTCAAGATATAAAAGAACTCAAAAAAGAAACTTATAAAAAAGGCACTTTGCAGGGTGATACCTTGCCAAAACATCCATTTGAGCTTGAAGGCATTTCAAATTGGGATAATGTGGATCATCATATTACCTTTTTATATAATGGCGATTTATCACAATTACTTTCTGTGCTTCAATCCACTTCCTTTGATGATATACTCATTGAGAATCCAACCTTAGAAGAAATCTTCATGCACTATTATGAATAGGTGATAACATGACTATTTTTCGTTTTGAAATTAAAAAATTATGGCTATCCACACTCTTTTGGAGTGTTGGGCTTGTTAGTGGATTATTATTATACATGGCATTTTTCCCAACAATGGCCGCAGATCCGAGTTTTATGGAGGCTGTTTTAGAAGATTTTCCTCAAGAGTTTTTGAACTTTTTTGGATTATCTAGCGACCTCCCGTTTAGTTCAATACTTGGTTACTATGCCTTAACGATGGGATTCATTATGGGAGCTATTGCTATCCATGCTGCCTACTTAGGATTAAGTATTTTGAGTGTAGAAGAACGTGAACTTACAGCTGATTTTCTCATGACCCGTCCTATTTCTAGGAAACAAATATTTATCCAAAAGACTCTAGCGATTTTGGTCCATTTGGGAATCATTTATCTTGTCATCAACATTTCATCAATTGTGATTACCACAGCTTTTCGGTCTTCACAAAGCATAGATTACAATGCATTACTACTATTTACCTCAAGTCTTATTTTATTCCAGTTATTCTTTGCTTCAATTGGATTAGCAATAAGCGTATTATTACCAAAATTTGATAATGTTATAGCTTACTCACTTGCGATTGGATTTGGGTTATTTATCGTTTCTGGTATGGGTGATATGCTTTCAATAGATGGCATTCGTTATGTGACAGCCTATGGATATTTTGATCCTAATACTGTCCTTGTCAATGGGATATCACTACCGTTCTTAGTTCTTGATATTTTGTGGATAACAATCATGCTATCTATCAGTTATAAACTATATCTATCCCGTAACATTCATACGGTCTAAGGAGGGAGTCTATGACAATGTACACTTTTGAATTAAAAAGACATTTAAAAGGACTCATTATATGGTCTTTTAGTCTATTAGTCATCATGTTAGTCGCAAGTTTTGAGTTTGATGTTTATCAAGGAGATGAAGAAATTCGGGCTGCTATGGCAGCATTCGAACCCTTCTTTGCTGCTTTAGGTGTGGAAAATTTAGATTTTACAACAGCAATTGGTTTTCTTGCGATATTCAGCATTTACACCTATTTACCGCTATCTATTTATAGTGGATTGCTCGGTTTAAAAATTCTAGCCAAAGAAGAACATAAAAAAACGAGTGAGTTTTTACTCACTATGCCGGTAAAACGTACATCAATTATAACCGCAAAACTTCTTGCCGGACTAACCTTAACTCTCGCACTAAACATCATCCTCCATGGATCAATTGTGTTAATCTTTTATCATTTTGATCCCACATCTACATTCCTTAAGTTTGTATTTCATATGAGTCTAGGGGTATTATTCACGCAACTTATCTTCATGTCCATCGGCTTCATCTTGGGTATATTAGTAAGAAGAGAAAAAGTGTTAAATGGTGTCTTTTTAACAATCCTTATCAGTACCTTTATGTTAAGTATGTTAATTGGCTTTTTAGATAACCCTTACTTCTTACCCTACTTAACACCATTTGAATACTTTCGTGCAAGCGCAATGATTCACGGTGATTTTAAACTAAGCTATCTTTTGATGAGTGGTTTAATCATTATCATAAGTATTGTATATAGCTATTATCGATATCCTCGTAAAAACATTATGTTATAGTGATAGTTCCCCTTTCTAATATAAACAAAACCTTTTAAAATAAAAAATGACAACTTTTAATAAGTTGTCATTTTTAGTTTTTATATTATAATTTGAAATAAGCGATCAACGCTTCATCAGAAATACGTGTGGTGAATGCATTCATAATGAATAGCTCAACTTCTTTATCGGTAGCTGACTTAAATCCTACTTTATAGTCTTGACCAACGATTAATTCTAAGTCTTCATGATTATATGGTACTAATAATGCACCTTCTAAGACTGATGAATAAACGACATCGCCACCAATTAAGTTCTTAACAAGATCAATTAGTAAGCGTCCACCATGTGCTTTTTGCAATGCTTTGTAAACTTTCTTACCAACAATCATCGTATATGGTGGTTCAGCAAAGCTATCTTGAAGTGCTAATACTCCTTCAGATATTGCATCAAACATGTCTTCTGGGTCAAGTTTTAAATCAAAGGTATGTTCTGCTAGATCAACTAACCCTTTGATTTTAGCTTCCTTGTTACCATAATAAACGGTTTTTTCTTCAAACAAAGCAATCTCCTTGGCAGCATCTTCTAATGCATCTAAATTAGCATCTTTTGCTCCTCGATCGATGTTATCTAGTTCCCAACGATCTAGCTTAAAATGGATACGGGTTTCAACAAGTGGTTTGATGTCGTATAATCCTGCTTCGACATCACCTTCACTTTTGCATACATTTAAGCGTCCCATTGAAATACTTTCTTTTTCTAGTCCTAATGGACCATTGACAAATAATGCTTTGCGTGATGTTAAATTATTTTTAACTGCATCGCTTGCAGTTTCATTGATTTCTGACCATGCTTCGGCAGAAATTGGTGCTAAACTTTGTTTAAATAAATCCATACGTTTCCTCCTACTCTTTCATGGAACCAACGGCTAGATCATTTTCTTCTGTTGCTCCTTCTTCTTCATCGTGATGACCGATTGGTCCTTCTTTAAATAAGTTTTCTCTTAATTCATCATCTAGTTCAGGAATTCTTCGACGAAGATACTCTAGAGCCATACAAGCATGTTCTAACTCTTCATCCCTGTTATGTTTCAATATGCTCTTAAGTGATTCGTCTTTTGTTACAGCCATTCGTTGGTTATACCAATCAACAGCTTCAAATTCCTCAATTAAACTTTTGAACGCACGTGTTAAATCACGCGTCTCTTCATCTAATACATCATAGGGTTCATGATATTGATCCAATGTTATTCCTCCTTTTTTTTTTCCACATTAATATTATAACATATTTGTAATAGTTATAAAGCCTTTTGATTATATATGCTATAATGGAACTACGTAGGAGGGACATATGAAAAAAGAATTAAATTGGATAAAACAGTTATACTTTGCTCACCGTGGTCTTTATGACAATAAGAAAATACCTGAAAACTCCATGGCTGCATTTCACCATGCCGTTGAACATGGATACGACATTGAATGTGATGTCAGATTAACAAAAGACAACCGTTTGGTTGTCTTTCATGATGCGTCATTATTTCGAATGACTGGCAAAAAAGGAAAACTAAGACAGCTATATCTGGAAGACCTTAATGATTTAAAACTACTGAACACAGATGAAACCATCCCTACGCTACGTCAGGTGATTCAAACCCTGCCTAATTCTGTCTCTTACCTCATTGAACTAAAGCCATATCGTTCTGCTAGACGCCTTGTAAAAGTCTTTTTAAAGGAAGTTGCGGGAGTAAATGTGCGGTATGCCATACACTCTTTTGATCCGTTTGTTGTGTATCAGTTCAAAAAAAGAGCCCCACACATTATCCGGGGACAAATTGCAGAAACGTTCGCACATAAACGTGGGTTAAGTTACTTTTTGTTAAAACACATGGTATTTAATCCAATCACAAAACCTGATTTTATTAACTATCGATTTGAAGATTTACCCCGCAAACAACTTGATCGCTTAAAAGCAAAAGGCATGCCAATATTATCATTTTCAGCGCGTAGTGAAGAAGACCTTGAGTTTGTGAGAACACACTATGATAATGCCGTATTTGAACACTTTAAACCACAAAAAAAAGAGTATGATGAATAGGACTATTCATTATACTCTATTGTTTTACGATGGGTGTTTGCAATATGCATATCTGATACCTTATAATACGCCAATACTTGAACTGCATAAATTGCTACGAGTAAAAGTATCCGGTAAATAAC
>JAASSV010000089.1 GCA_021767685.1 Caryophanales bacterium
TGTTGTTGATAAAATTGCAATAGAATCGAACGAGAGTCCCTTCTCAAAAGAGTTACAATCTGCTTTAACAGAAGGCCTTTACTTATCAAAGCGTATTCATGATACAAAAGGCCTTACAAAACATTATTTGAAGAAAACACTAGAGTTCATCTTATTTTGGACCTATTATGAAACACATAAGAAATATCTTTTAACACACCAGTTCACAACAGATGAGGCTGTAGCTGTATTTGATACATTAGAACAAGCAGAACTCAATGATGATGCAAAGAATCTACTTGCCAAAGAGTATCCTGATAACATCACAAATTTAACATTACCCAAAAGTGCATTTGAGGGAATTAAGCATCCCTACATGATAGAAACAAAATATCCACAATATAAGTCATCACACATCATCTTTTCATATCTAACATTGCTTGTTAAACATATCATCACCTATGGCGTGTTGTCTTTGGCTATTGTCTTTGGACTTTATGCGGCCAATACTGCTTTATCACTATCAATCCCTTATCTCAATATGATAGTAAATACCACAGAATATCTAATTCTAATTGGTGGTATTGGAGGAATTATTGGCAGCATACTTAAGCGTCAAACGTTCAAACGACTACCCGTAAGACAATTTATTAATAGTCACCCATCTTTAACAAAACACATTAAGAAACATGCAAAAGATAAAATTAAAAGCTTAAAGGCTAGAGAGGAAAGGAATTAATCATGGCAAAACGAACAGAGGTCATATTTAAAGGAAATCCTGAAGCAGTAATCTGGAAGAGTGATGTCACGACATTAACTAAAAAATCTAAAATATATGCACGGAAAGATTGCGATGTCATTTTTCTTCGAAAAGGCGCATTTCTTGGTGCCTTTGATGACAGAGAAGAATACTATGTTGTTAATACAAAGGGTTCTGGATTTCTTAGTAAACTTCTCAAAAAAGAAAAAACAATCACGAACTGTGACATCTATTACATTAATCGCGTAGCTCAACTTGAAAATAAGTGGGGAACCCCTAACAAAATTGATGTGTATGACAAGAAATACGATATGCATACAGATGTTGGTGCCAATGGATCTTACAAATTTTCTATTGATAACTCAATGAAACTCTTCTCAAAAGTACAAGGGTCTCATCAAGAACTTACACAAGAGATGGTTAAAGACTTCTTTAAAAGTGAACTAAATCAAGAAATTCGTAACACAATTGCTAAAGTCTTTTTAAAGAACAAGTATGGACTTGATGACATTCAAATAATCACAACAAAGGAAAAAGAGATTGCTAATCAATTAAAAGAACTTCTAGAACCTGTTTTCTCTGAGTATGGTGTCACTCTTAACAAATTCTTTATCGAACGGTTCTATTATGATGAAGATTTCTTAGAAAAATTAAAGGATATCAAGAAAGAAAGCATCTTAAATCAAACACAGTTCAATGATAATAAAGGACTTCGTAAAGGGGTTAGAAAAGAAATCAAAAAGGATGCTAAAATACCTAACCAAGGTCCAGCAACAGACAAGGTATTTTGCACTAACTGTGGTCATCCAAATCCTAAAGACGCTAACTTCTGCAGTAAATGCGGAAAGAGTTTATAGGTGATAATATGGCTGATCTAGATAAAAGAAGACGTAAGACGATAGAAAATTTACACGATCTAGCAAGTGCGTTAGACCGTGTTGCCGAAAGCACAAATAAAGACAAGTTTAAAGATTATTTAAATGAGTTGAAAGAGAATGTAGAGTATTCTATCAACAATAATAAACAAATCAATAAGCGCAAATTAAAGAAAGTCTATAAATTATTGCGCCAGATTAAAAAGCATCTCAAACACTCGTTTTGGAATAGTCGTAAAATCAAGCGTAAGATGAAGAAAATTAATGAACTATTAGGAATCATGATATAGAAAAGGCGTTGCTCATTTGAGCAACACCTTTTTTTAATCAATTAAGATTGCCCGTAATGGCAAGGCCTCAACATCTTTTATTTTTAACGGAAGTGCGTACAACTCATAAGTCCCTTCAGGGACGTCTTTTAGTCGTAACCCTTCAATAATTATGATATCATTTCCTAATAAGATTTTGTGTGTTGGGTGTTCACTTTGAGCCCGTTCAATGCCTAGACCATCAATACCCACACCTCGGATTTCTTTTTCTTTTAGGTACTCACTAGCTGCCTCATTAACATAAATAAACTCCCAAAGAAATGTATCTGAAAATGAGTTTTTAGTTTTAAATAAGATGAAATCATCTTTTGAAATATCTAGTGACTTGAGATCTTTTACATCAATGTGATCATCACAATGCGTCATATCGATGACTTTCGCCTTTCCGATTAAAGGCTCAAGTTGTTCTGTTTTTGAGGTTTTTCCATTTTCTATCATATGTAAAGGAAAGTCCATATGTGTTCCTGTATGTAAGTTCATTTCTAACCGCGACTCATGAGCACTACCTGTTTGGTGTGATCCATCAACGGTTATTTTTGGTTTTTTCTCTGGTTTATCTTTGTATACTTGCATCTCTTCGTGTATCATCATTGAAATATCATAAATCATAAAAATCTTCTCCATATTGGTTTATTATCTCATCTTTAACTTCTTCAAACGACCCATATCTAAATAATTGATTCCTGCGTTTACTTGCTTTTTCAACAATTGTCCAGGTGGTTTCAATCTCATCCCAGCGTGTAAAAAGGGTTCGATTTTGATTTAACACATCTAGGATAAGTCGTTCATAAGCTTCTGGGGTGTTATCCATGGCTTGGCAGCTATGACAATAATCTAGTTTAGCTGGCACAATCGCATCAGATAACCCAGGATCTTTTACGTTAAATTGGAACACCACACCCTCATTTGGGGCAACTTCAATTTTTAAACGATTATTTTTCGCCTTTTCTTTTGGCCATAACTCAGTTATTTTATCGCTTGATTTAAACTGCACGATAATTTCACTGCGCTTTTCATTTAGGGATTTTCCTGTGAGGAAATAAAACGGTACTCCGCGCCACCGAGCATTATCGATTGATGCTTCTGCAAAGACAAACGTCTCAGTTTGTGAGTCTTCATCAACATCTTCGGTATCCCGATACCCTTTATATTGTCCCAACAAGATATCTTTGGGTGCCATTTTGAGACCTTTTAAAACGGCGACTTTTTCATCTTTAATTGACTCAGAGTCATATGATTTTGGGGGTTCCATCCCGATAAGCGCAGCCATTTGTAATAAATGGCTTTGTAACATGTCTTTTAATGCGCCAATCTTATCGTAGTAAGCCCCTCGTGTTAATACACCATCTTCTTCTTTGGCAATAATCATAACATAATCAATTGCCTTTTGGTCCCAAACTTCTTCAAATATCTTATTGGCAAAACGTACCATTAAAATATTTTGAATCATTTCTTTTCCAAGGTAATGATCAATCCGATAAATCTGTTTTTCATCAAAACATTCCCATAAAGACTTATTGATAGATTCTGCGCTCTTTAAATCTTCACCAAAAGGTTTCTCAAAAACAATCCGCTTTGACATGTCCCCTTTGATAATCATACCAGAGTCACTAATCCCTTCTGATATGACAGGGAATAGATTCGGTGGGAGTGCCAAATAAACGGTTAAGTCCTCTATCCCATCATCTTCTAGTTTATGTTTGATACGGGTATAATGTTCCTTAGTATAAACATCCATTTCGATATATTCAAGACGCTTTTCAATGGCATCCCAATTAATATCATTATCTGAACTTGCTTTAATGTTGTCAAAATAATCTTTTGTGTTCCAATCTCGTCTTCCAACAGCATAAAGCACAAGATCATTCTGAATATGTTCTTCTTTCAACAGTTGATCAATTGCCGGCATCAATTTCTCATACATGAGATTTCCTGTTGAACCGAATATCATAAGTGCTTGTTTCATTTTTTATACACTTTGTGTCCACCAAACTCATTGCGCATTGCCGCAATCAGTTTCTCAGCAAACTTCTCCTCATCACGTGATTTATAGCGGGTAAATAATGCTTGTGCAATTACCGGTACACTAACCTCTAATTTTAAGGCTTCTTCAACGGTCCATTTACCTTCACCACTGTCATCAATACGGCCTTTAATCGTATCAAGTTTAGGATCTTTTAAGAATGCATTTTCTACCATTCTCATAAGTAATCCTTCGATAATACTTCCGTGCGCCCATACTTGTGATACGGCTTGATAGTCGATATCAAACTGACTAGCTTCTAAAACATCAAATCCTTCGCCAATGGCTTGCATCATACCGTATTCAATCCCATTATGTACCATTTTAACGAAATGTCCTGCGCCATTTTCACCCATATATGCATACCCATTTTCAGTAGCAACTGCTTTAAATAATGATTCGACAACATTGAAAATCTCACGGTTACCTCCGACCATTAAACTAGCTCCATGACGTGCCCCTTCAACACCACCACTGGTACCACAATCTAACATATGAATCTTATGTTCTTTTAATAACTCATAATGTTTAAGGGTATCTGTATAGCGGGAATTCCCACCATCAATAACAATATCGCCTTCGTTTAATGACTTACTTAATGTCTTAATGACAGAATGCGTTGGCTCTCCTGCAGGAACCATTAACCAAATAACACGTGGTTTACTTAAACTATTAAGCAACTCATCTAAAGAATCTTTAAACATTATCTCAGGATATGTCTTTTTTTGTTCTTTTGAGGTATTCGTATCATAACCTAACACCTCAATATCATGATCAACCATGTTAAGGGCTAAATTTAACCCCATTTTTCCTAATCCTATAACACCTACTTGCATAATATGCCTCCTTCTTTTTACACTATGCACTCTTAAATAGTATATCATTAATCGTATAAGATATCACTTATCTTACTTTATCAGATTAAAGTTTTTTGGTATACTATTGTCAGGTGATACTATGGGACTTTTTGAAACAATACCTTATGAAAGAGTAAAAAATGATGGTCATATCGAAATAAGAGAGTATGACAGTTTTGTTTTAGCGAGCACAAAAACTTCTCCAACACCAAAACAAGACTCTGGGTTTAATAATGTGTTTAACTATATTTCAGGAAACAACTCAGAGAACAAAAAGATTAGTATGACTACCCCAGTAGTGACATATGAACAAGATAATAA
>JAASSV010000090.1 GCA_021767685.1 Caryophanales bacterium
AATGGCGTTTCAAAATAATCACTCGCAATATCGATTCCTAAAGGAATCATTGAGGTGATAAATTTACTTTCTGATAATGTGACAAATAATTGTGTCACTTCAGCTCCGGTAATGTCGCTAACATCATTGGTTTCGCGATAATCGGAACTGAGTAGGATATTAGCGGTATCCGCCATCGTATCTAACTCATTTCGGAGTAACACCTTATCCTCTTCTATATAGAAAGAGAAGACGGTATCAAATAAATATAGGTTTAGTGGGACTTGCCCATTATAGTTTTCATCTGTATAGGTTATTTTATATGCATTTTCAACAAAGAGATTGTTGTTATAGCCATCAAGCATGTTACGTGTTTCAGTTAAAATTGATTGCATATCCTGTGGGACATCAATTAATCCGGTTGCCATTGGTTCAGGTGCTGGGGCACTATTATATAAAGGATCATATGGATTATAGTCATTTGATAAGAAATACGTATCAATGATCTGCGCATTTTGTGTGTTTTCTTCTGGTAATAAGACTAAGAAACTTTCCGTGATATTTAAAAATCCACCTAAAAGAATCAGTCCAACAAAGGCACTGAGTGCACCTTTAGCTGCGCCTGCAAAGGCACCAAAAACAGGTTTTTTCGCTTTAAGTTTTTGCTTTTTCGCAAATTTCTTTTGTTCCTTAGCAAGTCGCACTTGTTCTTTTTTGTGTTGCTTTTTCTCTTTACGCGACATTTGTTTAACCATTTTTTTCATGTCTTTACGATGACGTTTTTCTTCTTTACGATAGCGCTTATGTTCTTTTTTACCTTTCAACGTCCGTTCTTCCCCATTATAATCAAGAATAACTTCTTTTGAACTTGGTCCAAAGAATAAAACGCGGATAATATAAAAGACAAATCGGAAGAGCACTTGTCCAATAGTAAAGTAAAGGATCGCATAGATCAGTTTTACAACAAATAAACTAATCCCTGTGACAAAAGAGATAAAGACCTCATTGCTCATCGTATCGCCAACATAATCGCCAGCATACGTTTCAACTAAGGCAAAGACAGCGTTCCCTAACGTCGTTACACCTGAGAGTTCAGGGACATATGGGGCCGCCATATCGAATACACTTGGCATCTCCAAGACCCATAACGCGTCAACAACAGCATCAATGGTAATAAAAAAGAAGGCATAGAAAAGGATGAGTACAACTAAATTGTACAACGTCTTTTTCAGCCCTCTGAAATATCCGATTAGAAATCCTAATCCAATAACACCAAAGAATGCAATATTAAAATATAATTCATAATTTAATCCTTGTGGCATAACATCAACCTCACATTTTTTTGTATATGACTATTATTTCATAAAAATTTTAAACAAAAAAACAATACACACTTAAAGCGTACGTAGTCGTGGTGTATATTGCTTATATCAGTTATATTATACCGTAGAGTTTTCTATAAGACAAGAAAATCTGATTGAGAGACTAGTGAATTAAGAGTGACTTTTGAAAAATTGTATGATATAATAATTTTCGATTTATAAAAAGGGAGTGTTATTTAATGAAGTTAAGAGGAGAAAATCCTGTATATAAATACGCGGAGAAAAGCGGTTTATATGACTATGGAGATAGCTATAGTGCAACCTATAAAGGTGTTGCCTTTAAAACATTTTATCTATTAGCCATTACAGCCATATTTGCCTTAATATTTGCGTATCGGTTAAACGTTGAAGGCTTTGGGGTAAGCCGTATGATTGGGATTATGATCGGAGCACCTATTATTGCGATTATCGCGGTTATTGTGACGCACCGTAAGCCTGAAATTGGGATGTTTACAACCTTGGTTTATGCGGGGGCAGAAGGCACATTTATTGGATTCATCAGTGCTCTTTATGCTTATATCTATGGGGGCGAAATCATCCACATGGCATTAATGGGAACCTTTGGTGTTTTAGCAGGTATGTTGTTCTTGTATAGTACTGGCATTATTCGCGTTGGTAATTTCTTTAAAAAAGCGATGATTAGTGCACTGGTTGGACTTATCTTTGCCTCAATCTTATTAATGATTCTTTATTTTGCAGGGATTGCGATGCAAACCTTTCAGACACTATACTTAGGAATCGTTGTATTAAGTGTAATCATCTCAAGTTTATTCTTACTCTATGATTTTAAAATGGTCACTGAGTTTGTTGATGCCGGGGCGCCAAAAGAAATGGAATGGTCACTTGCCTTAGGGTTAGTGGTTACCATTGTATGGTTATACCTAGAATTGCTTCGATTATTTGCGATTATTGCTGGTAGAAGAGACTAAAACTATAGACGTTAAGAGACATCCTCTTAACGTCTTTTAAATTGAATAACAGTTGCATTATTTTCTCATCATGTTATAATACAAATTGTAAATCGGTGACATAGCCGTAGTAGCAACACTAAAGGAGATATCAGAGAGAGGTTGAAATGGTGCGATGACCTTTATCGACTTGTTGTGAATTCAGCTATAGAGTGACGTTAATCGCGTCCGTCTCATCCACGTTAATAGATGCTTAAGAGCCTAACGGAACTAAAGGTGGTACCGCGGAAATTATTTCGTCCTTTTCATAAGGGACGATTTTTTTATTTATAGAGAGAGAAAAGGAGTGACAAAGATGGCCATTAAAGATCAATTAAACAGTATTAAGGAAGCGGCCAAAAAAGCCATTAAAGAAGCACAATCAATGGTAGAATTAAATGATGTCAAAGCGAAGTTTTTAGGAAAGAAAAGTGCGTTTAATGACATTATGAAATCAATGAAAGATTTGTCAAAAGAAGAGCGTCCAGTGGTTGGGAAAGAAACCAACTTAGCGAAACGCGATATTCAAACATGGATTGATGACAAACGACAAGAACTCCATGATTTAGAAGTAGCGAAACAAATCGAAGAAGAAACAGTCGATGTCACGATGCCTGGAAAAGAATTTCATCCTGGCACAACACATCTTTTAACCCAAATCACAGACGAGATTGAAGATGTCTTTATCGGTATGGGCTATGAAGTGATGGAAGGTCCAGAAATGGAAATTGATGAGTATAACTTTGAAAAGTTAAACTTACCAAAAGATCACCCAGCACGTGACATGCAAGATACGTTTTATATTAATGACACCGTCTTACTAAGAACACACACCTCGCCTGTTCAAGTCAGAACAATGCTTGAAAAAGGTGGGAAAGAGCCAGTAAAAATTATTTGTCCTGGTAAAGTCTATCGACGTGATGAAGATGACGCGACACATAGCCATCAATTTATGCAAATTGAAGGACTTGTTGTGGATAAAGATACGACGATGGCAGACTTGAAAGGAACCTTATTAGTAATTGCGCGTGAGATGTTTGGACAGAATCGTGAGATTCGCTTACGTCCATCATACTTCCCATTCACAGAGCCAAGTGTTGAAGTTGACGTAAGTTGTCATAACTGTAATGGTGCCGGATGCCATATCTGTAAACAAACAGGATGGATCGAAGTATTAGGTGCTGGTATGGTTAATAATAATGTATTAGAAGCCAGTGGTTATGACAGTACCGTTTATCAAGGATTTGCCTTTGGGGTTGGCGTTGAACGAATTGCGATGTTAAAGTATAAAATTAATGACATCAGACAATTTTATACCAACGACCTACGCTTCAATAAGCAGTTTAAATCATGAAAAAAGATCTAGTCGTTATCATTAATGGCGCAGGAACAACTGGTGGCGAATTACGGGGATTATATCATCACTTAAAAAAGAATGATGATTACTTTGTTTATTACCCAGGTATCATGCCAGGAGCCTTTGTTGGAAACTATTTCCCTAAGGCAAAGACAAAAGACTTTATCCAGTTTATTGATGAGACAACCGAACTGATCAATCAAAAAGGATTCCGTAATGTCTATTTAATCGGCTATTCATTAGGGGCAAGTACCGCCGCTATATTAGCCGCAAGGAATCACCGCGTTGATAAAGTTATCTTAATTGCGCCAATCATTAAAAACCCAAATTATCGTAAATTCTTGAAAGGGCTAAGTTCTAGCTTAGCTCACTCTAAAAAATTAACACGTGTTCAAGAAATCTTTTATAAAGAATTTATTAGACGTTTTGTTTTGGTGCCTAAAATACATGTATGGCACTTGCAATTATATCTTCACTACACAAAACGGTACTTAAAAATGATTGATGTCCCAACATTGGTTGTTGAGACAACAAAAGATGAGTTAGTGAAGGAAAAGTCGATCGATCAAATCGAAAAAGCAATGGGAGATACCCCATTCAGACGATACAAAGTAGAATCAAGTCATTTCTTATTCTTTGATCGAAGCGTCCGAAATGATGTTATTCAAACGATCGATGAGTATTTGAAGGAGGATATATCATGAACATATCATTAAATTGGCTAAAAGACTTTGTTGATGTTAGCGTTGATAAAGACACATTAGCAAATCTATTTAATATTCATAGTGCTGAAGTTGAGTCAGTTAATAGATTGGTTTCCGCAAACCAACTTGTGGTTGGTAAAGTACTTGAAAAAACAGCCCATGAGAATGCGGACAAACTGAGCGTATGCCAAGTTGACCTTGGGGATACAAAAGAACAAATCGTGTGTGGTGCACCCAATGTACAAGCAGGACAAATGGTTGTTGTTGCGCGTCCAGGGGCAGTATTACCTGGGGACTTTAAAATTAAAAAATCGACCATCCGCGGGGTGGAAAGTAATGGAATGATCTGTAGTTTAACAGAACTTGGGATTGATAAAAAGTATGCTGACGCGAGTGGTATTCATGTCATCCAAGAAGACTGTGAACCAGGAGATAACCCACTAGAAGTAATGGCATTAGATGATGATATTATTGAAATTGATATCTTGCCTAATCGTCCAGACTTACTTAGTATGATGGGCGTTGCTTATGATGTTAGTGCGATTTTAGAAACGCCAATTACACTAAAAGATATTACCGTAAAAGAAGTCGAAAAAACTAACGATGTAACCATCAAACTTTCAACTGAACACTGTATGAGTTACTATGCAAGAGTCTTAGAAAATGCACAAATTAAACCATCACCACGTTGGATGCAGTCACGTTTGATTGCTGCTGGTATTCGTCCGATTAACAATGTGGTTGATATTACCAATTATGTCATGTTAGAAACAG